>DASYWB010000427.1:0-7765 GCA_035936495.1 Thermomicrobiales bacterium | reverse complement strand
GTTCTTCCGCGAGGGTGAGGAACGCGGTCCAATCGAAACCATCCACATCGGTTCGATATCGAGGATGAGCAGCAGTCCTGAGCCGCGGACCGACGCCTCAAGCCACCACGCCTCGTCCAGGCGATCCAGCGCGTCAACCGCTTCATCATGGGAAGCGACGTTTGGATAGAGGCAACAAGGTTAGCTTCTTTGGCCGGCCCCCCGGGATCAACGATCAACCTTAGCCGTACCAGCACGGTTGGCCCCAATACCCCTGAAACGCGCGTCTACATTTCAAGCAGTAGCGGCGCAAGATGATCGTGCTCCTCTAAGAAGCGATGTACGGTTTCGGGCTCGTCAACGTTCCAACGTCATAATGAACAGTTACCAGCTTGGTGATCGCGTCAGTCGCATGCTCGGCGGTAACCATGCCATTTCGCTCCTGATCTATTCGCTCTCCCATCGAGACTCATCTTATACCCGTTCTCACCGACCTTCACGGCGGAAGCTCAGGTGCGGCAAGTGAAACCGCGACGGTGTCATTCGACGCGCGATCCGACATGCCGCGACCGAGGCATGCTACCGTGTTGCGTCAGCGGAGGTGGTTGACTTGGCAGTGTTGCCGGTGATGCGGTTGGAGCCGCAATATCATGAGCGCGTCTGGGGTGGCCACCGGTTACGGCGTGTACGCCGTCCCACTGGAGAAGTGTGGGTCGTGCATGAGGCGAACCGCATTACCGGCGGCACGTTTAACGGTTTGACATTGGGAAACGTGGTGCGGCAGCATGGTGCCGCGTTACTGGGGGAATCCGTTCAGGCGCGGTTTGGGCCGGCTTTTCCGCTGCTGATCAAATTGATCGACACCGCCGACTGGCTCTCGATCCAGGTCCACCCCGACGACCGCCAGGCGCGTGCCCTTGAAGGGCCGGAGGCGACTGGAAAGACCGAGGCCTGGCACGTCTTGGAGGCTAGACCCGAAGGCCGCCTCATCGCTGGTCTGCAGACTCCTCTGGAAGCCGAGGAAATCAAGGCGGCCATTCACAATGGCACCATCATCAACCATGTGTGCTATCAGCCGGTCCGCGATGGTGACAACCTCTTCATCCCGCCGGGCACGCTGCACGCGCTCGGACCGGGTCTCCTCATCTACGAGGTACAGCAACCTTCCGACATCACGTATCGCATCTTCGATTGGAACCGGCCCGTGAGCGCCGACCGGCCGCTCCACATCACCCAGTCGCTGGCCGTGCTCGATCCCACGATCGAGGTTACGCCAGAGCCGCTCGCGACTTCGGAATCAGGGGGTCGTAAGACGGCTATCACATGCCCATACTTCACCCTGGAAACGCTGTCGATGAACGGTAGCGCCATCCATGCCAATACCGGGGGCAAGACATTCCACGCGCTCACCGTCGCCGCCGGAAGCGTCGCCGTCTCCGGCGACGGTTGGCGGGAGGACCTTGAACGCTACGAGAGCCTCTTGCTGCCCGCTTCGATTGGAGCCTACGCGATGACGTCCAGCGGATCAAGCCGCATCCTCCGGGCTCGTGTTCCCTAGCGCGTACGTCGAACGTGGGGTCCTCGTGACGATGGACAGTTGCCAGCCCGAAGCGGATAAGTCCCTTGCTGCCACGTATCCATTCTGGGCGGTCATTCCCGCGGGGGGGCCGGGCACCCGGCTCTGGCCGCTGAGCCGAGAGGCTCGGCCCAAATTCCTCCTCCCGCTCGCTGGAAAACAGTCCTTGCTGCAGCAGACCGCGAAACGTCTCGCTCCACTGACATCGCCAGAACGCACGCTAGTGGTTTGCGGGACCGCGCACGCGGCGGCGATCGCGCGTCAGCTTCCGGCACTCCCCGAAGCGCGCATCGTGGTCGAGCCTTCGCCCAAAGGTTCCGGACCGGCCATCGGACTGGCCGCGGCACTCGTCGCGCGTCACGAGCCCGGCGCGCTGATGGGCAGCTTTGCCGCCGACCACGTCGTTCAGGATGAGCCGGCGTTCCAGCGGGCGATCACGACCGCGATCGCGGCCGCGCACGCGGGTTGGCTCTGCACTATTGGCCTGCAACCATCGCGGGCCGAGACGGGATACGGCTATATCGAGCGGACTGATGAGGCCATCATTGAAACCGCCCACGGGGCGGCCTTTCGGGCAGCGTCTTTTCACGAGAAACCCGACGCCGATCTGGCAGGGGAATACGCCGCATCCGGACGGTTTCTCTGGAACGCGAGCATGTTCGTCTGGCGTGTCCAAACCTTGCTCGATGAGATGGCTCGGTTACAACCGGCGCTGCATGACGGCCTGATGCGCCTGGCGGAAGTCTGGGGAGCTGAGGATCAGGAGCGCCAGATTGCCGAGATTTGGAGCGATCTTCCGTACAGCACCATTGATCAGGGCATTATGGATCACGCCTCGCGGGTTGCGGTGGTTCCGGCCGAGATGGGCTGGTCCGACATCGGCGACTGGCATGGCTTTGGTAACCTGCTGGATCAGGATAGCGCCGGCAACGCTATCAGTGGTGAAGTGATACAAGAAGCTTCGCGAGGCTGCGTCGTCTATTCGGGTAGCGCACGGCTGATCGCGCTCGTCGGATTGGACGATACCATCGTCGTCGATACGCCCGACGCGTTGCTCGTCGCCAAGCGCGACCACGCCCAGGAGGTTCGCGCGATTGTCCAGCGATTGAAGGAGCTCGACCGCGATGACTGGCTCTAGCCATCACTGTGGAGATCATCACGAGAAAGGTTGGTGACATGTCCGCCGCCGAATCCCTCTCTCGGGTGCTTGCCGCCTGCGAGACCAACCGGGAGCGGGATCTTGCCGATCTCCTCCGGCTGCTCCGGCAGCCCAGCATCAGCGCCCAAAATATCGGCGTGGCCGAGTGCGCCGAGTTGGTGCGGCAGGCCGTCACCGCGGCCGGGTTGGCCGCCGAGCTGATCCCGACAGCCCGGCAGCCAATGGTTTTCGGCGAGCGGCCCGGCCCCGCGGGCGCTCCGACCCTGTTGCTCTATGGCCACTACGACGTGCAGCCGCCCGACCCCCTCGATGCCTGGGTCAGCCCGCCGTTCGAGCCGGAGATCCGGGATGGCCGCGTGTACGCGCGCGGCGCCGGGGACAACAAGGGGCAGTTCTTCGCGCATCTGGCCGCGCTCAGGGCCTGGAACGAGACCATTGGCGATCTTCCGATCGGCGTCAAGATGCTGATCGAAGGCGAGGAGGAGACCGGGAGCCCGCACCTGGACGAGACGGTCGCCGCTCACCGTGACCGTCTCCAGGCGGATCTCGCCGTGACGTCCGACGGCCCCATCTATGCTGATGGGCGGCCGTTGGTCAAGTACGGCGTGCGGGGCATGCTCTACATCGAGCTACGGGCCAAGGGCGCCAGCCGCGATCTCCATTCCGGCAACTGGGGAGGCATCGCCCCCAACCCCATCTGGACGCTCATTCACCTGCTGGCGACGATGCTCGACCGCCAGAACCGCATCACCGTCGATGGCGTCTTGGACGGGGTCCGGGAGCCACCGGCGGCGGTGCGTGCCGCGCTCGATGCGCTGGCGGCAGACACCAATGTGGAGAAGACGCTTGCGACCATTGGCGCCGATACCCTGCCACCACCGGTTGACCGGCCGTTGCACGACCGCTTGATGATCCATCCGACCATGAACATCGCTGGGTTACACGGCGGTTATGGGGGCGAGGGCAGCAAGACGGTCATTCCCAGCGAGGCGGTTGCCAAGCTTGATCTGCGCCTGGTACCGGACCAAGACCCGGACGCGGTCTTTGCCGCGGTCCGCGATCATGTGGCACGGCACGCGCCAGACGTGGAGATCGTCCGGCTGGGCAGCATGCGCCCATCGGCGACGCCGCTCGATCATCCTCTGGCGGCGGCCGTCCGTGAGGCGGTGCGGCAGGGGTTCGGCCAGGAGCCGGTCGACGTCCCGTCGGCGGGCGGCAGCTTGCCGGACGCCGCCTGGACGCGAACGCTGGGGTTGCCCTCGTTCGTCGTGCCCTATGCCAATCACGATGAGGGAAATCACGGCCCGAACGAGAACCTCGTGCTCGATCGCTTCTTCGCCGGGATCCGCACGACCGCCACATTGCTCGCGACCCTTGCCGGACAGGAGTAACCGTAGCCGGGGCCGGTGGCACGCGTCTCGCATGGGGCCGTATGTAGCCGGCGAGCCGGCCGCTATTTTCGTCCACGCGGAAGGAGAGAGTTCGTCATGGCGATCGTTCATCGTTGCCGTCTCGCGTCCCTGTGCCGGGGGATGTTCCTAAGTCTCGTGCTGACACTCGCGCTCGGCTCGGTCGCCGCGGCGCAAGACCAGACGCCACGCGAGCTGCCATTTACCCCGGATCCGGGGTTCTGTACGGTCGAGCCGCGCACCGTCGACGAACTCACAGTGCTTTCCGCCAGGCGAGTATCAGGCACGCCGGAAGTGGCGACGCCGGATGCAGGCACACCCGTCGGAGAAGAGGCTGACGAGGAAACGGTCGGCGCGGTAACCGGGACGGTCATCGAGGCGATAGCCTGCCTGAACGGCCGAGAGGTCTTCCGGTTCCTCTCACTCGTGCCTGATGATGCCCTTCCAGCGTTTACCGGAGGGACCCCGCTCAGCCCCGAGGCCCTAGCAGACCTCGCGACCATCACGGGCACGCCTTTCCCTGAGGACCAGTGGACGACCCTCATCGATGTCCGGAACGTCCGCATTGAGGCTGGCCGGGTGAGCGCCATCGTGGAAACGAGCACCGCCGGTCAGCCCGGCCAGTTCGACCTCTTCTACTTCACGGAAGAAGAGGGACGTTACCTGATTGACGGCATCGTCGAGGATGTCGCGGCGCCATCGGGAACGCCCACGCCTTAGACGCTGGCGGAACGCCCCATGGTCGGACCAGGCAACCGGGCCAAACGGCGCATTCCGCCAATGCTGGCTACGTATGGGTGGCCTTACGATTTTCCGCCGGGAAGCCTTGACGGGTGGCGCCAAAGCTGCTACCTTAATGCCAGACACCGCAGGACCGGAAACCGTTTCCGGGGCGGCTGGGCTAGTGGCCCAGGTTAGCTGTACGGCGATGTCGAGGAGTTGGCCCATGCAAACCGTGAGCAATCGCGTGTTCTGGGGGGTCTGGCAAGTTGACAGGCCGGGCTCCGCGCCCCGCGGAGCCAGTTGAAAATGGGACCTGCCGGATTAAGATGACCCAGGCACCGCGATAGCGGATTGCCAACGCGACGAGCCTTAGCTCGTATAGGTGGGTCTTTCGAGATACCGGGGCACAAGATAAGAAACATACGTGAAGGGCCGTTGCACTTACGCAGCGGCCCTTCGCCGTTCTCCCCGGTCGCGATAGAATAGTTCCTCACGCGTACGATCTGCGAGGGAGGTTCAGATGGCGTCCGGCCGCAAAGCGATCATCAGTTGTGCCGTCACCGGCGCGATCCACGTCCCGTCCCAGACGCCGTATCTGCCGATCACGCCGGAGCAGATCGCCGCATCGGCCGTTGGGGCCGCCGAGGCTGGAGCGGCGATCCTTCACCTCCACGCTCGGAACCCGGCGGACGGCAGTCCCACGCCGGACCCCGACCGGTTCATGGAGTTCCTGCCCCGGATCAAGGCCCGGACCGACGCGGTCATCAACATCACCACCGGCGGCGGTCATCGGATGACGCTTGATGAGCGTCTCGCCGCGCCCTTACGCGCCAAACCCGAGATGTGCTCGCTCAACATGGGTTCGATGAACTTCGGGCTCTACCCGGTCCTGAATCGGGTCAAGGCGTTTGAGCACGATTGGGAACGCACCTACCTTGAGAACTCGCGCGATTACATTTTCAAGAACACGTTCGCCGATATCGAGCGGATCCTGAAAGAGCTGGGCGCGGGACACGGCGTTCGGTTCGAGTTCGAGTGCTACGACGTCGGCCACCTCTACACGCTTGCCCATTTCCTGGACCGCGGACTTGTCCAGCCACCCCTCTTCGTGCAGACGATCTTCGGCATCCTCGGTGGGATCGGCACCGACCCGGAGGACCTGCTCCACATGCGTCGCACGGCCGACCGTCTCTTTGGCGACGCCTACCTCTGGTCGATCCTGGGCGCGGGCCGACACCAGATGAACCTCGTGACGATGGGGGCGATCATGGGCGGCAACGTCCGCGTCGGCCTGGAGGACAGCGTCTACCTCGGTAAAGGCCAGCTCGCCGAGTCGAACGCCGACCTCGTCGCCAAGATCCGTCGCATCCTCACGGAGCTCTCGATCGACATCGCCAGCCCAGTGGAAGCCCGAGAGATGTTGGGCTTGAAGGGAGCAGAGAACGTCGGCTTCTAGGGCCGATCTCGATTGCCGGACACCGGAACAATCATAACAGTCTTACCGCTTAGAGATACCGATCACATCCCATCAAACCGAAGTATCCATCCAAGAACGCCTTCACCCGTTGCGCATTCGAGCCGTGCGCCGACGGGTCGTACTGAGACGTTCCAGGTGCATCTCCGATTTGCAGGGCAAGGAGCACTGCCTCATCGACGTCTCCTACGTCAAGCAATCCACGCGTATCGGCATCTTGCGCCCACACGCCCGCGTAGCAGTCCGCCATCAGCTCTATTTGAATACTATAGACCTCGCCGAACTCGTCCGGCGCCTGGGTCTTCGAAATGCCGCCCTGCATCTGGACATGATGTGCCCATTCGTGCGCGACAACGAAGGCCGCCGCAAAATCGCCAATGCTTGTCTCAACAATCAGCATGAATCCGTCTTCTAGGTAAATCGTCTCGTCGGCCGGACAGTAAAACGGTCCAACGACGGGATCGACGGCTCCGCATTGCGTGTTGACAGGCCGGTCGTAGGTCGTCAGCAATGGGCTATCGTATGGTCGGGATCCGACGCTAAGCGTTTCCCTCCAGAAAATATCGAGATCCTCCGCCACTGGACCCAAGAATGTTCCAGCTCCCCGGTCGGGAGTCACCTGGACATACTTCGCTATCTGCTCGTCGACAAAGTCGCGGCTGCGGCCGAAAAACCAGCGCCACTCGCCATTGAACTCAACCAGCCGGACCACATCATGGAGGACGGAGCCATCGCCCATCGGCTGAGCGAATGAGACCTCAGCGGTGTACGGGTAGGTGACGCCAGTAACAGCCCATGTCCACTCGACGAACTGCACGCCAGTCACGGTCGAGATACCCGGTTGGAGCGGAGCCCAATTGTCCTGAAACCAGCCGATGACAGCAGCCCGTGGGATGACGGCATGAGCGTCGGGATGAATCCGATCATACAGGGCATTGAAATCTGATGCGGCCTCGAATCGTGAGAGCTCAACCGCCGCAGCCGCAGCTTCCTCTCTATCGGGTACCGCGGCCTCTTGGCCGCCCGCATATTTCTGAATCTGCTGATCCACGAACGCACGGCTACGGCCGAAGAACCAGCGCCACATCCCATCCGACTCAACCAGGCGAACGACGTCTTGGGCAACTGATCCATTCGCGAAGGGCTGCTCGTACGAGACCTCAGCCACGTTGAGATACGTTTTCCCAGTGACCGGCCAGGTCCAGGTGACGAATTGCACACCGGTCACCGTCGAGACACCTGGCCCGAGCGGGGCGAATTCATCCTGATACCAGCCGACGACCGCCGTCGCCGGGATGATCGCTTGCGCATCGGGGTGCATGAGAGCGTAAAGCTCTTCGAAGTCGCCCGCCGCTTCTCGGGTGGACAGCATGACGGCGGCGTCGGCCGCTGCTTGTGGGTTAGCATCAGCCTGAGTGGCGGACACGAGCGGCGCGGAGACGACC
>DASYWB010000426.1:0-4384 GCA_035936495.1 Thermomicrobiales bacterium | reverse complement strand
ATGTAGCGCAGGCCGTTGAAGACCTCGCGCAGATCATGGTGGCGTGGCGGGGCGTCCTCGGTCATCAGCGTCAGGTACGGAGCGATGAAGGTCCATTCGTCATCACCCACATCAGTCGGATACGGGGTGCGGCATGGTGACGTGGTTATCTTGCCATAGTACCGTGCCCTAGAAGTGCATGACAGCCTCTAACACTGCTCGCCGGGGGACCCCGGTGTAAACCCCGCGGATATTGACGGTGGCCCACGATTTGCGGGCAGACTAAGGTAACGCTATGGAGCATAGCGTCGGCGTATTGGTCGCAACCCCGGTTGGAATGGGGCGCGGCTTTAGACACGATGTGGGAGGGGAAGATTACGATGCCAACGCTCTCCGAAGTTATGGAATCCCGGCTTAATCGCCGGCGGCTCTCGCTGCTCGGCATGGCTGCCGTGAGCGGTGGTTTCTTGGCCGCCTGCGGCGACGACGAAGACGAGGTCGTAGAGGAAGAACCGCTCGAGGAAGAAGAAGTCGTCGAGGAAGAATCGCCCGAGGAAGACTCGCTTCTTGACGAGGAAGAAGAAGAGTAGGGCGGGGCTCCGAACCGAGAAGACATTCGGCCCGACCGCGGGGCTCTTCGATTCCGGCGGGCCACCACGCCGGCACGTTCAGGGCGAGCGGCCCTCTCGCCACGGTGAGCTCGCCTCTTTCAGGCAGCAAAGCATCTCCTTGTCCGCATGCGGACAAGGAGATGCTTTGCATCCGAGGCGTAAGTACGCTATGGTGCGTGATGAGAAAGCCCGGGAGCACTCCGGGGCCGGGTGGCCGGTGCCCGCGGCGGACGATGTGGGAGGGGAAATCGCTGTGCCAACGCGACGTGGAGTGATGAATGTACGTATGGATCGCCGCCGGCTGTCCCTAATGGGAATGGCCGTGTTAAGCGGTGGGTTCCTAGCGGCCTGTGGTGAGGAGGAAGAACCGGAAGAAGAGGCTGAGGACGCGGTGGTCGTAGACGAGGAGGAGGAGAACGGCGGGGCTGAGGCGACCGCTGCCGCGACGCTCCCTCCCGCGACCCCAACTCCAGCTGGGGGAGCGACCGGCGGGGCTGGTTCGCCGCCGGCTGGTGCGTCGCCCATGGCGAGCCCGGTGGGTAGCCCCGTGGCGGGCGGGGTGGCTAGTCCCGCGGCGTCGCCGGTGTCGAGCCCGGTGAGCAGCCCGGAGTCGTCTCCCGCCTCTTAATCAGGATGATGACGCGACGATGAACCGAAACGCCATCCCGGCCCCGGGATGGCGTTTCGGCGTACCCGCCGGAGCTGGTCCTACAGGCTGACCCCGGGGGTGGCTGGTACCTTCACATGGGGCGCGACCGCGGTCGCCAGCAACCGATACGTCTCATGGTCGGTCGCGTCTTGCGACTGAATGACGAAGTGGCGCACGCCTGCGTCGGCGAGGGCTTGATAGTAGGCGACCGCGCCGCCGGGGGTGGTTGCAACGCGGGTGAGTCGCTGGATCTCGGTCAGCCCGCCGGGATAATAGCGAGACAGCTTAGCCTGGGCCGCGACTTCGGAATCGGCGAGCAAGAGCCAGCTCGTGAAATGTGTCGGCAAGATGTCATCGACCGGCCGGCCGATCTCGTCACAATGCTGGCGCAGGATTGCCAGGGTCTGCCGGACGTCGTCTGGTGTGCGCACCCCGCCGGTCGTTTCGCTCGGCCCGAAGTTGCAGGCATCGGCGTGGGCGGCGACCTGGCGGAGGGTCACGCGTTTGCCGGAGCCGGCGATCAAGATGGGTGGGCCGCCGGGCTGTTTGGGGAAGAGAAACGGACGGTTCTCGGAAGCAGGCTCTCCCCGCCAGGCCGCGCGAATCGTCTGGATGGCCTCTTCTAAGAACCGCTGCCGTTCCGGCACGGGCGCCATATCGAGACCGAGACGCTTAAACTCGTCGGCGTCCCAACCGATGCCTAAACCGAGGACAAGTCGTCCATCGCTGAGCTGATCGGTGTCCGCGGCGAGCCGGGCCAGGTGGGCTGGAGCCCGGTAGGCGATTGAAGTCACGACCGTCCCGAGCCGGATCCGCTCGGTAACCATGGCAATCGCCGCCAGATGCACCCACGCTTCCGGTGCCCAGGCCGGGTGATCGGGCAGGTAGAACGCGTCGAGGCCGATCTCCTCAGTGAGCAATGCGGCTTCAATGACTTGGTGACCCGGATGGGCTGACCCGGGCAAGGGAACCGCTTGCAGGCCAAAGGTGATGCGGTCCCGCCGATCCTCAACCCATGAGAACATCGGGAGCTGCGCTGCCAAGGGATATTCCTTTCACCGTGCGCCGGTACCACGCGCTTGGGCCGAGGCGGAATCGCGGCCTAGCCTAAGTTGTACGCCACCCCACCCTCGCGCTTATCTCCACGCAGTCGCTGCACGTATGCGGAAAAGTCCTCTGACCCAGCGAGGTAGGACCGCAAGAGCTGGTTCATCCCGTAGCCATAGCCGAGGGCGAAGCGCTTCCCATCATCGCCATACGCCTCACGCCACCATTCGGCCTCGGCCGCGTGCGCGGCGAGCTCCTCATCCAATTCGACGCCATTGGGCAGCGTGGTGCATCGGTCTCGAAACGTACAGGCGAGACCATTGACGAAGCGGTCAATATGGGTGGCCTCATGGACCAGGAGCGCCGCGAGCACGTCCGTCTCTCCGGCGTCGATGATGTCGCGATCGGCCATGATGTAGCTGCTCGACCAGTCGTCGTTGCCGGTCTCACGGGCAAGCGCGTAGCCGCTGTTGTAGGCGATCTCCTCGACACCGACACAGATGCCCTGGTTGAGAAGCTGGTCGAAGAGACGTTGCCCTTCGGCTGTCCGGCGCATGAGGTTCATGGCATCAGCAAGGTCGCGGGCGTCAGCGTCGGAAACGCCGGTACAGAGCGGAAGCCGTGGCGCGCCGGGAACCGACGCGAAGGACGGCTGCTCGTCGATTGTTCCCAGGGCGGATCGCGCGACCCGGCTGACCGAGTCGTCGAGTCCGTACGCGTCGAGGATGAGCTGCATTTCCGCCGCGTAGCGGATCATGAACGTGCCGCCGAACCCGACGGCGGCGATCAGCAGGATCGCGATCACACCCTGGAGGAAGTTGACAATCCCGTAGCCTTCACGCGGCTGGCTGGGAGGGCCATCGATTCTGCAGGATATGGGCATGGAGGCCGGCAGCAGTTCGCTCAATGAGAGCGGGCGCGTACGTGGAGCGGCGAAGCGGCGTCGATCTCCGGGTGGTTCACCCTCTTGGGGAGAGCGTGTCGAGAGCATTCATCCTCCACACCTATCAGTTGGACGTGGCATCGCTCGGATTGTAGTGGGTGAGCCGGTCGCGGAACAGGTCACCAGGTGGCAAAATCGCGTACCCTGCACATCTTGTCGCCGGGTGAAGATCGCGGGCCGATGAGGGAGGAACCGTGGGCGGACGACAGCGAGTAGGGACCGAAGAGGATTTTGGCCTCGTCCAGGGGGAGACGTTTGAGCCTCCGGCGGAGCCAGAGGCGACGTTCGACCTCTCCTGTCCCCACGTCATGACGGTCCTTGGGCCGGTTGAGCCGGAGGCGCTTGGCGTCACGCTGCATCATGAGCATGTGATCTGCAATCCGCCCACGGTCGCCAAGCACGATGCCGACACGGTGCTTGACGATCCGCATGCAAGCCTAGCGGAGTTAGAGGATTTCCATGCCGCCGGGGGCGGTGCGGTCGTCGACATGTCCACGGCGGACTACGGGCGCGACGCGGTCGCCCTGGCCTGGATCGCGGCCCGGGCGGCAACCCACGTTATCGCGGCCACGGGCCACCACAAGCATCTCCATGCCGCGCCCTACCTCGGCAACACGACCATCGACGAAGACGCGGCGCGCGGCATCAAAGAGGTCACCGTGGGCATCGACCAGACGGGCGTCCGCGCCGGCGTCGTCAAGGCGGGCACGAGCCTGAACGAGATCACTCCGGTCGAGCAAAAGGCTCTTCGCGCGGCCGCACGGGTTCACTTGGCAACCGGTGTTCCCATCTCCACGCATTGCGAGCTGGGCACGATGGCGCTGGAGCAGATAGAGATCTTTCGGGAGGAGGGAGTTGACCCTCGCCGGGTCATCCTCGGCCACATCGACCGGAACCCTGACGACGGCTATGTCCGGCAGGTGCTCGACACGGGAGCGTTCGTCTCGTTCGACCAAGTCGGGAAGGCGGCATACGGACCCGATGAGCACCGGGCAGCACTCGTCAAGATCACCTTCGACGCCGGACATGGCGACCAGGTGCTCGTCTCGCAGGATTTGGCCCGCAAATCCCTCCTGCGAGCCTACGGCGGCGGACCGGGTTGGGTCTACATGCTGGAGCGGTTTACGCTCCTGCTCATGGACGTTGGTCTTGATG
>DASYWB010000425.1:0-7401 GCA_035936495.1 Thermomicrobiales bacterium | reverse complement strand
TACTACACGTGTGAGTTTGACGCGGCTTGGATGATCTTGAAAACGTTTGGCATCGACGCGCCATTTGAAGAGCAGCTCGAGATCACCGGATTGGACCAGGACCCCGAGCCCTACCTGGAAGAGACCGCCGAAGGCATCATCGTCTACGGCGGCGAGGTCGAGGACGCGTTCTGCGGTGACTACACGTCGAACTACCTGGCGAAATTACGCTCTCCAGCGATGAAGAAGGTCTTTGATGCGTACGACCTTCCCGTGACCGCGGTCCGAGATCGCCTGGGGTTCGAGGATGCGTTCATCCGGGGAGACCTCGTCTGGCTGAAGCCAACGGTGGATTTTGCCCCGTTCGAGATCGCGACCTGGGAGACGCCAAGCGGCAAGCGTTTGCCGACGGTCGTCGATAACGACCACGCGGTCATCGCGGTTGGGTTCAACGACGATGTCGTGGTGGTCAAGGACCCGCTGGGACCGACCAACACGAATTGGGAGCGTCCCTACGAGTACGACGTCCCGTGGGACCTCTTCCTTGAATGCTGGGGCGCCCATGAGGACGATGCGCTGGCCGTCGGGTCGAAGAACGCGGTCGTGACGGGAGACGGGACGGAAGGGCCGTCGCCTAAGGGGTGGTAGGGAACAGCCCTGACCCTCGCTGCGCAAGAGCTGATTCACCATACCGGGCTCAGCGCAGCAAATACAACCCGACAAGCGTGGTGAGATAGACGACGAGTACCGCGACCGAGTCAAGGCCCAGCCCAAATACGGTGCGGTTGCGCCGCTCGATCATCCCGAAGAGGTAGGCGGCCGTCATGAGGATGCCCGCCGCCGCGCCGAGCATCGCCGAGCGATCGGCGATATCCAAGATCGGCCGTGGTCGATAGAAGATGTCCGCCAAGAAGAGCAGAGCCACGAGCAGCATGTTGCCACCGAGGATGTTCGAGACGGCCAACTGGTAGGCGCCTAGCCGCACGGCCGTGAGCGTCGCGCTGAGCTCCGGCAGCGACGTGGCGGCGGCGACCAGCGTTGCCCCAATGAAACTTCCGCCGAGGCCGGTCTGGGCCGCGAGGGCATTGCCCGTGCGGCCGACGGCCGTGCCGGCGAGCAGGATTGCCAGGCCGCCCATCGCAAAGGCGACGAAGAGCCAGGTCGTGGATCGGTCTTGCCCATGTTGCCCCTGGGAGGTCTGGGGATCGCCGCCGGCTCGGTCCTCCGGCGCGCCGACTGGCTGCCACCCCTCGTGCTCTCGATAGCGGTTGAGCAGGTAGATGCCGAGGAGGTAGGCGCCGAAGGCTAGCGTGCTCCCCAAGCCGACCTGGAACAGGCTCCCGCGTTCCCCAACGATAATACCGGCGAGCACCAGGGCGAGCATCGTGATCAGCCAGACGCCCTGGAGGAGCAGCGTCGCCCGCGCCGCGAAGTAGGTCAAGGCACCACGGCGGCCGACCAGGTCGGCCAGGACGAGGATCGTGGTCTGGAGCATGATCCCGCCAAGCAGGTTGTTGATGGCGAGGGGAGCGTTCCCGATCGCTGAGGCGGTTGTAATGGTCGCGATTTCCGGCAGCGAGGTCGCCGTCGCCAGGAGGACGGTCCCTACCACTGCTTCGCCCAGACCCGTCCGGCCAGCGATGACTTCGGCGTAGGCGGACAGGCGGGTTCCGGCGAGCACGACGACACCGGCCGCGAGCACGAGAAGGCCCAGGTTCAGCCAAATGGGATAGGTCTGGAAGGCGGGCATCACGGAGAGGTAACGGCACGAGCCGTGCCAGCGCGAACCAGGCGTCGGCCCTGTTGGCTTGAATTGCCGGTGATCACCGATGTTCCCCCGAGGGACGGTCGCGCGGTCATCTTGAACGCTAGATCGGGCTACCCGCGAAGTGACGGGAAGCGCCAGGCGATGACGCCGATGCAGCCGAGTGCAAGGGAGCAGGCGCAGACCATCGCGAGTGGCGTGCCGATTTGGTCGGCGACGGCGCCAACCGCGAGCTGTCCGAGGGGCAGCATCCCCCAGGTCAGGAGGTAGATAGACAGCACTCGCCCCCGCACATGATCGTCGACGCTCATCTGTAGTGCCGTCTGGTTGATCGCCAGGAAGGATGCGCTCATCCATCCGGCCGCAAACAGGAGCAGTACCGCAACGGAAAAGACCGGCGTGATCGCGAACACGAGGATCAGGATGGCGAACGCGGCAGCCATGATGACCTGCGCCCCTGACCGGCTTCGGAGACGCGGCGACCGGGCGACCGATAGCGCACCGGCGACCGTGCCGAGACCGGTGCTGGCCAACAGCATGCCCAATCCCGACGATCCGAGGCCTAATACGTCCCGAGCGAAAACCGGCATCAAGTTGATGTAGGGCATGACGAGGACCGTCGGGATCGCTGCCATGGTGATGAGGGCGATCAGGAACGGATCCTTTGCCACGATTCGCAGGCCGAGCGTCAAGCTCGACCAGACCGATCCGCCCCGCACTGACGACTCCGATGCGCGTGGTGGCAAGCGCGACGTTGCGAAGAGCGCCAGAATTTGCATCAACGCGGCGATGGCAAACGTCTCCGAAACGCCGAGGGCCGCGATCAATATCCCCGCCAGCGATGGTCCGACAACCCGTGTCGCGTTCTGCGCGGCGGCATTGAGCGCGATGGCGTTGGCAAGGTCGCGGCGCTGGATGAGCGACGGGACGATCGCCGTGCGGGTAGGGAAGATGAACGACATGACCGTGCCATAGGCGGCCGCTAACATCAACATCGACCAGGGCTCAATAACACCGCTACCGACGAGGATCGCGAACAGGGCGGCCACCACCATCACGCCGAACTGTGCCACGAGGAGGACTGAGCGCCGGTCGAACCGGTCAATGATCACGCCGGCGGGTAGCGACAAGAGGAGGAGAGGGATGCCGCCGGTAAAGCCCGTTAGACCGACAAAAAAGGGCGAGTCTGTCATCTGCAATGCGAGCCAGCCGACGGCCACCTGGTACATCCAGAAGGCGGAATTCGTCGCCAGGGTTCCAAGCAGGAGCAGCCGAAAGGCAGGATAGACACGCACGGATTGCAGCATGCTGTCCGCGTCGGAGGATGGGACGGCCAGGGGCTGAGAAGATTGATCAACCTGTCTGAGATTCGCCACTCGGCCTCCGTCCTGGTCCGATCGTCCCCAAGCCGCCAAGACAGGGTATCACCGAAGCCGCCGATGCACTGACCGCCTCCGCCCGGCAGCGAAGCACCACGCCCACCAGCACGGGCGGTGGCCGCGGCGATCGTGGGTACGCAAACCGCTATGCGACCCTTCCGACACCCTCTATGCGGATGCTGAATTACGGTGACCGGTCCAATCGCGCGCGGCGGCGCGCCGGCACGATCCACCACAGGATCACGATGGCGGCGCCGAGGAGGCCGGAAACTAGCCATGAGACCCATCGCACGGGCACCACCTCGGACATCACCAACTGGGTGGCCAAAACGAGCGCGGCGGACAGCGGGATGAGCCCGGCAATGATGAGACGGGTCGCCAGCGTCTTGAATCCCTCACGGTCCCGGAGCGGCCGCTGCAGGCGGTGATGCGCCGCCGGAGCGGTGAAGAGAACGAGACTGGCTACTGAGCACAGGAAGGTAACGATGTAGACCACCTTCTCCTCATCGCGGATCCGGTCGAACCCACCGGTGAAGGGCAGAATGATCAAGAAAGCCGTCAGGGTCTCAGCACCGGGCACGAGCACTCGCAGCTCCCCCAGCAGGTCGGCGAGGTCGCCGTCTTCCTCCTCCGGCGGCCGCTGGTCCGGCGAAGGGGCTGAGGGCCGGGGTGGGGCTGCTTGCATGGAGAAACCCTTCGAGTCGCGGTGTCTTGAGATCGTTAACGATGCGTTATTGATCATCATAATAACCGCAAGGCACAGCGTTGCCCTACCTGTAGCCTGGTTAGGTGCGTTCATCTGGCGTGGGCTCAAGCAGTCCGCGGGCCACTTCCGCCGAATGCCCAGATGCTTCAGAAGCGCACGGGGAGTGCCTGTAGCGCGCGGAAGACTGACGAGTCGTGGTGCAGGAGCGGGAATGCCGTTGGGTCCAGCTTCAGGTCTGGGAAGCGGCGGAGGACGGTGCCGATGGCGAGCTCGCCCTCAAGGCGGGCAAGCGGGGCGCCGATGCAGAAATGGGCGCCGTAGCCGAAGGCGAGGTGCCGGTTGTCGGTTCGGGAGAGATCGAGCCGGTCGGGGTCGGGGAAACGCGCCGGGTCCCGGTTGGCGGCGCCGAGCCAGAGGTCAACGAATTGCCCGGCTTCGAACGAGTGCCCGTCCCATCTGAAGGACTCGCACACAATTCGGGATGTGACCTGCACCGGGCTGTCGTAGCGAAGCAGCTCGTCGATGGCGCTGGGAAGCAAGGCCCAGTCATCCTGGAGGCGGGCCCGTTCACCTGGGTGGATGAGCAACGCGAGAAGGCCGTTGCCGATCAGGTTTGTGGTGGTCTCGTGGCCGGCAATGAGGACGAGCATGCAGGTCGCGTAGAGCTCGTCTTCATCGAGGACATCGCCGCGTTCCTCAGCCGTGAGCAGACCACTGATGAGGTCCATGCCCGGTGCGCGGCGTCGCTCGGCCACGATCTTCTGCAGGTACGCAGACAGTTCCCGGACGCTCGCATCAGCCCGCTCCGGCACGCCGGGGAGCGCCGCGCCGCCACCGATAAACACGGCGAAGTCATCGGACCAGGCCTTGAGCCGCGTACGATCCTCAGGCGGCACTCCGAGCAACCGGGCGATGACCATCGTCGGCAGCGGGTAGGCGAGGTCACCGATAACGTCCATCTGGCCGCGGTCGGCGATCGTGTCGAGAAGATCGTCAATGACCATCTGGATGGTATCCCGAATCGATGCGACGACTCTCGGCGTGAAGGCGCGGTTCACCAGGCCTCGCAAGCGTGTGTGGCGTGGGGGGTCGGCGAAGAGCATCATCGCGCGTTGGACGCGAGCCAGGTAATGAAGCGCGGCGCGGCGCTCCATGTCGAGGTGCCCGAAGAAGATCTCGGAACGGTCGGCGCCAAAGCGTGAGTCTCGCAAGACAGCCGCGACGGCATTGTAGCCGGTGATCGTCCAACCGTTCCAAGCCCGGTCGTAGAGAATCGCATCATCCGCCCGCCAGGCGGCGTATTGCGGGTATGGGTCGTGGGTGAACGGTATCCCGCCTACTGCTTGTTCGCGGCCCATGGTAAGCAATCTCTTGGAGTGACGGTCAGGTAGCGAAGGCATATGCTTTGCGGCCCTCATCATCACAGCGCAGGCGGGTTTGAGTCAAACAAGGAGGAGACGATGCCCTACGCCAAGCGATCCGATCTGCCGGAGAGCGTGCGTGACAACCTGCCGGCTCACGCTCAGGAGATCTACAAGGAGGCGTTCAATAGCGCCTGGGAACAGTACGATCATGAGGAGCCGCGCGCTCACCGCGTAGCCTGGGGTGCGGTCGAGAGGAAGTACCACAAGGACGAGTCCGGGAAGTGGGTCGAGGGTCCGACGAAGGACTCGTAAGGGGTGGCGCGTGAGTTTACGGTGATGGTGGAGCGAGATCCTGACAGCGGCTGCTTGGTGCGCCAGGTCAAGGAATTACCGGCCTGTTTCACTGAAGCACCCGATCCGATCACCCTTCACGCTCACCTTCCGGAAGCTATCACGGTACACAAGAGTGTCACCGAGTCTAACGCTGCGGACCTGACCGACTTTATTGAGTGGTGACATGTCGAGGCCGGTGCGTGACGCGAGTGCGCCTGTCGCGATATCGGCAACTGGCGAGCGTCGCCGAGGCGACCTGGTTTTAGTGGGCAAAGCGACAAGGCAGCCACGGCATCTTCCGCCGCGCAAATGACCGCATCGCCGTCATTCCCAACCACGGCAGTAGGCCGATCGCGGTGGGCCTTCTTCATAAAACCCCATGCCAATTGGACCTGCCCATGGATGGATACTACCGGCTCCCGGCCGAACAAGGCACAAGCCGGATAGAGGGTATCGGTCTTTACGGTGGCAAGCAGGGGTCCCAGACAGCGTCGTATCCGGGAGCCGGCGCCTCCACTGCCCCCACCCGAAGGCAATGGGGCGCTTAGCTTCGGTACCAGCCGATACGCACCGCCCAGTTTCATAGGTGCCAATGCAGAGCCCGCAGTGACCGGGGTTGCTAGATCGTTGTCTCGCAAACGAGGGACATCCGTAACCGGCAGCGTGAGGGTTCGGGTCACGCCGGAGTCGCTCGGTCGGTTCCTCGTTGTTCGTGATTGTCGTCCTGCCGCAGCCGGTGTGCCTCTCCCGTGCAACCTGGCGCGCTGGAGCTGAACGAGGCCCCTTGCGCTTTGCGGTCGGTTTCTCTACACTCCTGGCGCCCCAACGGGGGCTTCGGGCACCCGTGCGGGAAGGGGATCTGTCCGCGACGTTCTGGCGAGGGGGTCAGGACGTACGCGGGCGGGCATTGGCCGCGTCACGAGCCACCAAGGGCCGACCGTAAAAGGCGATCCTGTTCGCGCCAGGCCCTAAGCGGGTACCAGAGCGAGGCTGTCGGATCGAACCTCGTGGCGACGCAGCGCCCGCGGGGGAACTCGTTGAGGTCGTCGCTGGTGCCATGCGGCTCACTGGCCGCCACCTCTTCGCGTAGAGCTTTGTCTTGACGGGACAAACCCTGACCACGATGCCAAGGTGTCTCAATCCGTCGTCTGACTCGGTTTCGCGCTATTCCTGCTCGTAGGCTTGCTTGAGTTTAGCGATGTCGATCTTGGTCATCTGCAGCATCGCCTGCATGACTCTGTTTGCTCGCTCGCGATCCTCGTCCTGGAGCATCTCGCCCAAGACAGATGGAATGACCTGCCAGGACAGACCGAACTTGTCTTTCAGCCAACCGCATTGGCTGGTCTCGCCGCCTTCCGACAGCTTCTCCTACAGCTCATCGACTTCTTCCTGCAACCGGCAGTCGATGAAGAACGAAATGGCCTCCGTGAACGTGAAATGCGGGCCACCATTGAGGGCCATGAACTCCTGCCCGTCGAGCCGGAACGAGGTGGTCATGACCGTTCCCTCAGCCCCTGACCCGGCGTCGCCGTAGCGGTTGATGCTCAGCACCTCGGAGTTCTTGAAGACAGACACGTGCAGCTATACAGAATGTGCCACTGGTCACCCTGCACTGGTCGAGTGACGACCTCCCAGCGCTCGCCGCGACCGGTTAACCCCGCTATGGCGACCATCGCTACTCTCGGGCGTAGGCCTCCTCAAGCTTGGCGATGTCAATCTTGCCCATTTGCAGCATCGCCTGCATGACCCGGTCTGCCCGCTCCCGATTCTCGCCCTGCAGCATCTTCGTCAAGGCGGTCGGGTTGACCTGCCACGAGACGCCGAACTTGTCCTTCAGCCACCCGCACGGACCCGGCTCGCCCCCGTCGGTGAGCT
>DASYWB010000424.1:0-3401 GCA_035936495.1 Thermomicrobiales bacterium | reverse complement strand
ATCCGTCGCAATTCCCCGTTCACGAGGTCGTATCGGTAGCCGTCGTCAGGCACCGCGAGCAGATCGTCGACGGTCATCGGGCTGGTCATTGCCATCGTGAATTCCTCCTCACGGCGAAAGTTCGCGGGCTTTCGCTCCGCAATTTCCATAGAGTCGATGCTATCACGTCTCGCATGTGCTGAATGCTCATAGCTCGCGGCGCGCAACCGGTACAATGGAAGGTAGAATGAACGACCCGCGGCGGACCCGCCGCGCTCAAGGGAGGGAACACCTTATGGCAACCACGATGACGGATGTCCAGACGTTCGGAAATTACATCAATGGGGAGTGGCGGCCGGCCGCTTCCGGTGAGACGTTCGAGAACCGTAGTCCAGCGGACACCGATGATCTTGTCGGTCGCTTCGCGGCGTCCGGAGCGGAGGACGTCGAGGCGGCGGTTGCGGCGGCAGATGAGGCCGCTGGGGGTTGGCGCCGGACGTCGCCGATCGTCCGCGCCAATATCCTCTTCAAGGCGGCTGAGATCTTGGCCAGCCGTGTCGATCAGATTGGACGAGAGCTGACACGGGAAGAAGGCAAGACGCTGAAGGAAGGGATCGGCGAGACGACCCGCGCCGTCCAGATCCTCCGCTATTACGCCGGTGAGGCACAGCAGCCGGATGGTGAGCACTATCCATCGCTCAGCCCGACGACGCTCCTCTACACGGTGCGGGAGCCGCTTGGCGTGGTCGCGGTGATCACGCCGTGGAACTTCCCGGTCGCGATCCCGACCTGGAAGGTCGCCCCGGCCCTCGCCTTCGGCAATACCATCGTTCTCAAGCCGGCGAGTTACACACCGCTCTGCGCGGTGCGGCTCGTTGAGGCGCTGGCCGACGCCGGCGTGCCGGCGGGTGTGCTGAACCTCGTCACCGGCAGCGCGTCGAAGGTCGGCGACCCGCTGGTTCGGGACCCACGGGTCACGGCCATCACATTCACCGGCTCGAACGAGGTTGGACAGGGGTTGAAGAAGATCACCGCCGAGACGGGCGCCAAGCTCCAGCTCGAGCTGGGCGGCAAGAACCCGGCGATCATCCTCGCCGACGCCGATATGGAACATGCCCTGACGAATGTCATCAACGGCGCGATGATGAGTACGGGCCAAAAATGCACCGCGACGAGCCGGGCCATCGTCGACCGTCAGATCGCGGACCAATTTACGGAGAGACTCACCGAGCGGATTGGCGCACTCAAGGTCGGAAACCCCTTGGAAGCCGAGACGCAGATCGGCCCACTGATCTCCGAAGAAGCGGCCGAGCGGGTCGCGGGCGAGATCGACCGGGCGAAGTCGGGCGGTTTCGCGCTGCTCACCGGAGGTGGTCGGCCGGCCAGTAATGGGAACGGCCGGGGACATTTCGTGACCCCGTCCCTCTTCGGCGATGTCGCGCCGGACTCGCGCTTAGGTCAGGAAGAGCTGTTCGGTCCGGTGCTCGGCGTCCTTCCCGTCGATGGGTTGGAGGAGGCCATAGCCGTCGCTAACAACGTCCGCTTCGGCCTCTCGGCGTCGCTCTTTACCCGTGATCTGGGCCGCGCGATGACCTTCGTCCGCGAGATTCAGGCCGGCATCGTCCACGTCAACAGCGAGACAGCCGGTGCCGAGCCGCAAGTCCCGTTTGGCGGCATGAAGGGTTCCAGTTCCTACTCGCGGGAGCAAGGCAAAGCGGCGCGCGAGTTCTTCACGCAGGTGAAGACGGTCTATCTCGATCCACCGCCGGCGTAGGCGGAAGCTACGAGCTACCAGCAGTCAGCCTTGTGGGCGGCAGGCCGCGGTTCGGTGGCATCTATCTTGCCCGCCGGGGGTTGCATGACCAAGCCAAGGAAGGCTGACGGCTGATAGCTCGAGGAGACTTTCATGGCACAGATCGAACGACGGGCGAACGCGGTGTGGACCGGTGATCTTGCGAGTGGATCCGGCACGCTCACGGGTGGCAGCGGCGCCTTTGGCGAGCTTCCGGTGACCTGGGCGGCGCGGACCGAGAAGCCCGGTGGTAAGACGAGCCCGGAGGAGTTGATCGCGGCAGCGCACGCCTCCTGCTACTCAATGGCACTCTCCAATACACTGGCGAGCGCCGGCCACCCGCCGGAGCGGCTGAATGTGACGGCCGTTTGTGGCCTCGATCCGAAGCCCGGCGGTGGGTTTCAAATCGTCTCGTCCAACCTCTCCGTGCGAGGTCGCGTGCCCGGTCTCGATCAGGCTGGATTCGAAGAGATGGCTCGCCAAGGTGAGCAGGGTTGTCCGGTCTCCAATGCTCTCCGCAACAGCCTGCAGATTGGCCTAGAGGCGACGCTGGAAAACGAGTAACCGGTTGGGCGGGTCAATAGTGCCGGGATGTCCATGGTGGTGGCCGCGGGGTTGGAAGCCCCGGCGCTGCACCGGATAAGCTGGCTCCAAGCCGCCTGAGCATCTCAGGGCCACGGGTAACAAATACTCAGAATCGGTATAGGCTGGTAAGCCGGTCACCTGGACTACGGGGCCGTGGCAGCTCGTTCTCCGCGGATGGCGGGCCGGGCGGTTGCTGCTCCAAAGCTGATCGAGCCGGTGGAAAGATGTGGCTCCATGGCCCAATCGAACGCGCTTCTGCTCGCCCGCGACCTCTCTAAGGCACTCGCGTCGCTGCCGGGTGTTCTCGCGGTTGCCCTGGGCGGGTCACTTGCTGGCGATCTGAATGAGGACGAGTCCGACGTCGACCTGTATGTGTATGCGGATGACCCGCCGCCGGTGGCGATGCGGTCGGCCCTCATTGACGACGGGCGGGGTGCCGAGATCGACAACCGGTTTTGGGAGACCGGGGACGAGTGGGAGGAGAGCGGCAGCGGCATCGCAGTCGATGTCACATATCGCTCTCCGCGCTGGATCGAGGACCAACTCGACCGGGTGTTGGTCCGGCATCAGGCCGCCACCGGCTACACGACGGCCGTCTGGCACAACGTTCGAACGAGTAAGCTCCTTGCTGACTCGGATCGATGGTACGAGGCGCTACAAACGCGAGCGAACGTTGACTATCCCGAGGAGCTCCGGCAGGCTATCGTCGCCAAGAACCAGCCGATCCTGCAAGCTGCCAAGGGTTCCTAGCATCGTCAGATCGCTAAGGCGCTAGCCCGCAACGACCGCGTGTCGGTCAATCATCGGGTGGCCGCGTTGCTGGCGAGCGTCTCACCCGAGAAAAGCCCATATCCATAGGCAAAACGAAGGGGAGGGAGGATAATACCCCCCGCCCCTCATCGTGTTCTACCCCAGTTTTTACCCCAAAACGTCTGAGATAGCACCAGAACCCCTAGGCATGGTCCGTGAGCAGTTGGTCCATCAGGTTCGCGGCTTCGCGCTGCATGACCGGCATGACGTGGGAGTACGTGTCCATCGTTAGGCG
>DASYWB010000423.1:0-3341 GCA_035936495.1 Thermomicrobiales bacterium | reverse complement strand
GACAAGCTGAAGACGGCCCGTCGCGAGTCCGCCCCATTTGTCCTTCACGTTCGTTCCGCCAGCGGTGACGAAGCGCAAATCCTGGCCCGCGCGGTGATCGACGCGTCGGGCACCTGGACGTCACCCAATCCACTCGGCGCGTCCGGCCTTCCCGCTCCTGGCGAGCGCGACCTCGCTCGCCGGCTCTGGTATGGCATTCCCGATGTGCTCGGCACCCATCATTCCCGCTACGCTGGGAAGACCACGCTCGTCGCGGGACGTGGCGCCTCCGCCTTCAACACCCTAATCGACCTCGTCAAGCTGGCCGGACAGGAGCCGGAGACTCGCGTCATCTGGACGATCCGGGGGACATTGGACCATCGCGTCTTCGGTGGTGGCGAAGCCGATCAGCTCCCCGAGCGCGGCGCACTCGGCCAGTGGGTGCGACGCCTGGTCGAAGGCGGCAAGGTGCAGGTTTACGAGCATGCCGGTGTAACACGGCTGGAGAGGGCTGGGGATCGGATCACCGTTTACACCGGGGAGCGTACGCTTGGCCCGGTCGATGAGATCGTCGTCACCGCGGGGTTCCGCCCGGACTTGTCGTTCCTGTCGGAGCTGCGATTGGGTCTCGACCCGGCTCTCGAGGCGCCGACCTCGCTCGCGCCGCTGATCGATCCGAACGTCCATAGCTGTGGCACCGTCCGACCGCATGGCGCGGTCGAGCTAGCCCATCCGGAGCCGGATTTCTACATCGCCGGGATGAAGAGCTACGGCCGGGCGCCGACCTTTCTGCTGCTGACCGGGTATGAGCAGGTCCGCTCGATCGCGGCGGCCCTGGCTGGGGATTGGGAGGCCGCTCGCGAGGTGCGGCTCGTGCTCCCGGAGACGGGAGTCTGCGGCACGTCCTCACCCAGCGACTCCGGTGTGCCCTGCTGCATTCCCGATCTCGAAGAAGCGACGCCGTCACCGCTGCTCATTGGCCAGGCGGCAACCACCGTCCTGGCTGGTGCGCGGGAACGGCGACGGCAGCCTGGTCTGGTGACCGCTTCATCCGGCTGCTGCAATGGCTAGTAGTGGTGGCTAGGCCAAGTCGCCTAGGAGTGATAGCCGGACTCCGCGCGCGCGGAGTCCGGCTCTACTACGGCTGGGTCATCGCCGGGACGCTCGCCGCGACCGAGACGATCTCCTGGGGCATCCTCTTCTACGCCTTCTCGGTCTTTCTCGTGCCGATGCAGGCCGAGTTGGGGTGGTCGAGCGGTGAGCTGACCGGAGCATATTCACTGGGCCTACTCATCGCGGGGCTGGCCGCCCTACCCGTCGGAAGGTGGCTGGACCGGCACGGTCCACGCTCCATCATGACCGCGGGCTCGATCCTGGGTACTGGCCTCTTGCTCGCCTGGGCGACCGTCGATGACCTGACCGTCTTCTACCTGATCTGGGCTGCCATGGGGCTGGCGATGGCCGCCACCCTTTACGAACCCGCCTTCGCGGTGATCGCGGTCTGGTTCGAGCGCGACCGGGGAAGGGCGATGCTCCTGCTCACCTTCTTCGCCGGGCTCGCGAGCACGATCTTCCTCCCGGTCGCTACTTGGCTCGTGGAGGCTCTCGGATGGCGTCAGGCGCTCGTCGCGCTGGCGATTTTCCTCGGGGCGACGACCATCCCGGCCCACGCGCTGCTGCTCCGGCGCCGGCCCGAGGACCTCGGCCTGCAACCGGACGGAGTTGCCTATGCTCAGGGGCTCGATCTCACGTCGGCGCCGGTCATCACCGGCACGACCTTGCGAGAAGCGCTCCATGCCGCGGCGTTCTGGTGGCTGTCAATCGCGTTTTCGCTCGGCACGCTGGCATCGGTCGCGATTGGCGTGCATCTGATTCCGTACCTGCTGGAGCTGGGCTACGATGCCGGCTTCGCGGCGATCGCGACCGGGCTGATTGGGGCGACGCAGGTCGTGGCACGGGTGTTGGTCTCGCTGGTTGGCGACCGGTGGCCACAGGTGGCCGTGACGACGGTGGTCTTCGCCCTGCAAGGGGCGGCGTTCATTATCTTGCTCGGGTGGAATCAGCCCGCCGGGGTGCTGCTCGCGGTCATCTTGCTGGGAGCCGGACGTGGCGCGACCACGTTGACGCGGGCCGGACTCGTGGCCGAGCTCTATGGGCGCGCCCACTACGGGGCAATCGGAGGCACGCTGGCACTCTTCCTGACCGGTTCGCGCGCCGTGGCACCGGTCGGGGCGGGAGTCGCCTATGGTTGGCGTGATGGATACGGCCCCGTTCTCTGGGGCTTGGCGGTCGCCAGCATGCTCGCGGCGCTCGCGATGATCGGAGTACCGGGATGGCGACGATGACGGCTCGGCGTGCGACCGCCGACGATGCGGAGGCCATCGCGCGCATCTACAATCAGGGCATCGAGGACCGGGTCGCGACCTTCGAGACGCGCTCGCGCACAATTGACGATATCGGGGCCTGGTTCGACGGGATCCATCCCGTCGTCGTGGTCGAAGCGGAGGAGAGGGTCATCGCCTTCGCCGCCACATCGAGCTATCGACCGCGCGAGTGCTATGCCGGGATCGCCGAATTCAGCGTCTACGTGGCGCGGGAAGCACGCGGGCGCGGCGCGGGCCGGCTGGCGATGGACGCGTTGATCGAGGCGGCCGAACGCGCCGGCTTCCACAAGTTCGTCTCGCGCGTCTTCGTCGAGAATACGCCGAGTCTCAAGCTGCTCCAGACGCTCGGCTTCCGCGAAGTCGGCATCTATGAGAAGCACGCCAAGCTTGACGGCGTCTGGCGCGACGTCGTCATCGTCGAGCGCCTCCTGCCGGCGAATTTCAGCCAGTTCAGAGGATCGCGATCATAGGACCAGGCGACCTGCATCGTAGGGACGCACGGCGGTGCGTCCGGTCTTCAGCAGAAAGGACACGGAGATGAAGGACCAGATTCAGGAGAATATGCCGTCAATCCCAATCGCCTGCAGCCTCAGTGAACGCGAGCGATCCGAACGCGAGCGGGCCATCGCCGGCGACGTGATGAGCGGCATCACGGAGACGCGCGAGCTGCCCGACGGCTACGCCTTCCGCTTCCCCGGCGACGACCCCTGGCCCGAGCGCATCCAAGCCTTCGTCCTCGCCGAACGCCGCTGCTGCCCCTTCTTCACGTTTGAACTAACGTTTGAACCCGGCCAGGGCCCGATCTGGCTCCGGCTCCGCGGGCCAGAGGGCACGAAGGCGTTTGTGGAGGAAATGTTCTTGTTTGGTTAATTATCGTTCTGGTGGCACGCTGTTACGGCAAGATCATCAGGGAACACGTGCATGTATGGGAGGGGGAGCGTATGCTAAGGATGCGGGTCACGGTGTAGTCTCATGACA
>DASYWB010000422.1:0-5984 GCA_035936495.1 Thermomicrobiales bacterium | reverse complement strand
GGTCACCACCGCCACCGATTCCCCGTTCGAGCCTCCCGCAACACCACGGCCAGCACCTCACTCCTGAGGATCGCCGAGATCTTGTGACGCGGTCGCCGGTTAGCGCGGTTCTGACTCCTCAGGATACGCGGTAACCCCGGTGCGGCACCGGTCAACTCGGCGCACGCGTGCGCTGGACGTAATCCCGGGTAACCAGAGACGGCGGGGCAGCGGGGCGTCCTCCCACCGGCACCGGCCGTGCGCCCGGGAATGCGACGTACCGAAGTGAGCACGGCCACCACCACCGATTGTTGGGCTCAATACGATGCTGCGGCCTTCTTCGCGTGCCGTCGTGCGCCGGACCGGGCGAGCCGATCCTGTGTAGAATCATCCGATTCAATGGCAGTGCCGGATGGTGGGGTCCGGCCTGCTCGGGCTTCACGACGCGAGGATCTGTATGAGCACAGTCCCCGAGAACGCCGGGCCGCTTTCACCCCAATTCAACGTGGGGCATATCACGTTCCGGTCCTTCGGCACGTTGAAAAGCCAATCGGTGGACGCTTATACCCTCACCAATCCCAGCGGCATGGAGGTCGCTATCCTCACCTATGGCGGCATTCTGCAATCCATCCGTGTTCCTGATCGGGATTGGCGGATGGCGAACGTCGGCCTTGGCTTCGAGAACCTTGATGAGTATGTTGAGGCCGCACCCTATTTCGGCGCGCTGATTGGCCGGTATGCGAACCGCATCGCGAAAGGTCGGTTCACACTGAGTGGGACGACTTATCAGCTGGCTACGAACAATGGGCCTAACGCGCTTCACGGTGGCACCCAGGGCTTTGACAAGCAGATTTGGGATGCAAAGCAGATCGATTCGGCGAATGGTGTCGCCCTCCGCCTCAGCCGCGTGAGCCCGGACGGCGAGGAAGGCTACCCAGGGAACCTCTCGGTCGAGGTGACCTATACGCTGACTCCGCGCAACGAGATACGGATCGACTATCTAGCAACCACGGACAAGACGACCATCGTCAACCTCACCAACCACTCGTATTTCAATCTCGGTGGCGAAGGGTCCGGCCCCGTCTATGATCATGAGCTTCAGCTCGACGCCAGCCGGTATACCCCGGTCGATGTAACCTCGATCCCGACGGGGGAGATCGCGCCGGTCGCCGGCACGCCGATGGATTTCACCCGGGCACAACCGATCGGCGGGCGCATTCGGGAACGGTTTGAACAACTGGTCTTCGGCCGGGGCTATGACCACAACTATGTCCTGGACCGGCC
This sequence comes from Thermomicrobiales bacterium, assembly GCA_035936495.1. Lineage (GTDB taxonomy): Bacteria > Chloroflexota > Chloroflexia > Thermomicrobiales > UBA6265 > DASYWB01. The sequence continues at coordinate 4,721 of DASYWB010000422.1, read as the reverse complement.
CGATGGAGAGGGTTCGTCGTTGGCCCCCGCCGCCACGCTCCGCGATCCTATGAGCGGCCGAACGCTGACCATTTCCACCACCGAGCCGGGCATCCAGGTCTACACGGGCAACCTCCTAGACGGCAGGATCTACGGGAGCGGAAAGAAGTCCTACCGCCAGGGCGAAGCTATCGCGCTCGAAACGCAGCATTTTCCGGACGCACCGAATCACCCGGAGTTCCCGTCAACCACCCTGGAGCCGGGGCAGGAGTATCGCTCGGCGACGATCTACGCGTTCTCGTCCTGAGCGGCTGGCTCCCCAACTCCACCCGCCGCGTTCAACTCCGTTCCACCGGTGGGCAACGAGAAGGGCTGGCACCGTGGACAGAAGTGACTGGATCGGCCGCCGACGATGGTCAACGTCAGCGCGGTTCCACACCTGTCGCACGGCTCTCCACCTCTGCCCCGGCCATAGACTCGTAGGTTGTGAGCGTTATCGCCGGAAGCCCCATAGCCGTCTAGGAACGACGAGAAGGTCGTCCCTCGATTAACGATGGCTTCCCCAAGTGACGCGCGAATCGCGCGATGCAAGCGACCGATCTCCGCGGTCGTGAGGCTCGACGCCGGCCGTTCCGGATGGATGCGGGCGCGGAACAGTGCCTCGTCGGCGTAGATATTGCCCAGACCGGCGATGGCGTGTTGGTCGAGGATGACGCTCTTAATCTTCCCCGGTCTCCGGCGGACGATCTCCCCGAGCTTGCTCGCCGTAAAGCTCGGCGTCAGTGGCTCGGGACCCAGGCGGACATCCAAAGCGGCGACAGTCTCCCGGCTCGCGTGGAGGACACGCCCGAACTTCCGCTGGTCGGCGAAGCGCAGCTCGTTGCCATCATCGAGCAGGATCGCGAGGTGCTGAAATCGGGCGGGGGGTTGGTTGTGCCTGCTGAGCAGCAGTTGGCCCGTCATGCGCAGATGCACCACCATGTAGGTGCCATCATCGAGAAGAATGAGCAGGTACTTACCGCGTCGTCGAACGTCCTCGATCACCCGTCCGGTGAGCGCGGCGGTCGTCGCGTCCGGATCATCGCCGAGGACACCCGGAAAGTCGGTCACCGAGGCACCGGTGATCGTGCGCCCAATGACATGATCGACGAGCGAACGGCGGACAGTTTCGACTTCCGGCAACTCTGGCATACTGGTTCGGACCGAGTTGGAGCGTTGGGGGACACCCTGCAAATGACGCTCGATGGTACCACGATAGAGAAGCGAGGATCGGAGATATGTTAGAACGCCAGCGGGTTGTGGAGCCCTGTATTTTCTGCCGGATCGTGAGGGGCGAGCTTGGCACCGAGTTTGTCGACCAGAGCGACACGGCGGTCGCGTTTCATGACTTACAACCTGCCGCGCCGACGCACGTGCTGGTCGTCCCCAGGCGACACCTCGGCGGGCTCAGGGACCTGCGCGATCCGGTGGTTGCCGCCGATCTGCTGATGCTGGTAAATCGGGTTGCGAAGGACTTGGGGTTGACGAAGGGCGGCTATCGCGTCATCACAAACGACGGGCCGGATGCCGGCCAAACCGTCAACCACCTTCACTTCCATGTCCTCGGTGGGCAGAAGCTTCCCGAGGCATTGGCGTAATCATCGAAAGGGACGAACGCCGGCGACGAGGAGGAGAATTCCATGGCAGGAGAGGCCAAGGTGGCCGTCGACACATCGCTGCGCGACCGCATGGCGTCCGACCTGAAAGACGCCATGCGGTCGGGAGACGCCACCACCCGCGACGTTATTCGCTTCGTATTGGCGGCGGTGAAGAACGCGGAAATCGAGAAGGGTGGGGCGCTGACGCCGGAGGAAGAGCGCGCGCTTCTCCGACGCCACGAGAAACAGCGTCATGAATCGATCGAGCAGTTCAAGGCGGGGAAGCGTGATGACCTGGTCGAGCGGGAAACCACTCAACTAGCCGTGCTCGAGCGCTATCTTCCTCCCGCGATGGATGATGCGGAGCTCAAGGCGCTCGCCAAGCAGGTCGTTGCCGAGCTGGGGGCGAGCGGCCCTCGCGATATGTCAAACGTGATGCCAGTGCTCATCGAGCGAGCAGGCGGGCGGGCCGACGGCCGCCGCCTCAGTGCGGCGGCCAGAGAGGCGCTTGGCACGTCATGAGCCGGGGGCCCGATGATCCGGTGGAGCCATTGAGGGTCGAGCTCGAGGTCTTCGCCGAGCATCCGTTTGCGTCGCGGATTGATGAGACGCGCCTGGCGAACGTAGCCCGCTTCGCATTAGAGGCGGAGCAACAGCGGGGACCATGGTTGCTCACGGTCGCGCTTGTGGACGATGAAGCGCTCCTCCAGCTCCACGAGCAGTTCATGGGCGTCCCGACGGTCACGGACGTCATGACGTTCCCCCTCGATGGCGGCACGGAAGACCGAGCCGTGGAAGGCGGCGACATCGCCATATCGGTGGACCGGGCGATGGCGCAAGGGCCCGATCACGGCCTCGATTGGGAGCGCGAAGTGGTGTTTCTCTTCGTCCACGGTTTGCTGCACCTCTGTGCCTGGAGCGATGTGACGGAGCCAGCTCGGGAAGCCATGCTTCAGAGGCAGAGAGACCTCATCGAGGCATTCGATGCCCGCGCCAGCGGCTATTCAACCGACGTCGCATGATCCTGCGGATCTATTCCTGGCTCGCGTGATTGGTACCGGAACCGGGCCATCTCGGTTGGTGGCGGCGCGGAGCTCCATGCCCCGACGCTGGGCCGGATAGGCCGGCTCGTCACGGGATTATTGTGGTCGGCGGGGGACTTCCACCCCAGAACCGTAGGAGGCGTCGAGGCACGCTCCGCGGTCCTCAATCTCCTTCTGCGCCATCTCTCGTAATGAGGGTGCGGCGCAATAGGTCCGCCGCCCCGAGCGCGGCGCGGCGGTTGAGATCGTCGAACGCCGCGCGGAACGTCTGCCGGTCGGTCGCCTCAAGGCGGCCTCGGATGGCGATGCTCGCTTCGCCGGACCAGACGTTCTGATCATTCGGAGTCGCGGTGAGCGACAGACCGATGCCGAGTGTTGCCTCGAAGGCGCTCATCGCTTCATGCGCCAGGCTCTCGGCGTGGGCGCCGTCTCCCTCGACTGCCGGGAGCGCAGTGCCGCCCGCCACGACGCTGGGTGAAGCAGGGATCGATTGCAGAAGCGCGATGAGGCGCCCGCCACTGCCTGCCTCGCAGACGCCGAGACGGTGGCCTCCGGCCGCGAGCAGCGCGGCCAAGGCCGCGGCGAGGGTCGTCGCGTCGGTCCCGTAGATATACGTGCCGAGTCTTCGTCGGACCTCAGTCGCGACCTCGTCACGGGCTCGCTCCGCGACCTCGGCGTTGTCCGCGCGGGCTGTAATACGAATATGGACGCCGTCGTCTTTCGCATAGGTGGCCACTACCGGGTTGGCCAGGCCGACCAGATCCCCGAGCTCTTGCTCCGCCGACGATTCGCCGATTCCCAATGTCTTGAAGGTGATCGACCGGAAGACTTCGCCCGGAAGGGCGTCCCGCAATCGTGGGAGCGCTTGCTCTCGCCACATCCGAAACATCTCGCGGGGAACGCCCGGCATGGCCACGATCCGTGCGTCACCATGGCGCACGAACCAGCCGGGAGCGGTCCCAACCGGGTTGGGAAGCGCTTCACCACTGGGGATGAGCCACGCCTGCTTGGCGTTGCGCTCCGGCATCGGCTGCCCGCGAGCCGCGAAGAACGCCTCGATTTGTTGTCGTAACACCGCATCGACCACGGGCTCTTCACCGACCAGCGCGGCAATCGCCTCGCGGGTGAGGTCGTCCTCCGTGGGGCCGACGCCTCCGGTGCAGATCACCACCTTGGCGTCGCGCAATGCCCACCGGAGGGCATCAACGATGCGCTGCACGTCGTCGCCTACCTGTGAAACGCCAATGAGCTCAACGCCTTGGCCGGCGAGCTCTTGGGCTAGGTAGGTCGCGTTGGTGTCCGTAAGGTGACCTAGGAGGAGCTCGGCGCCAATGGAAAGCACGTGAGCCCGCATCACCATCCACCTTTTACGCGCGAAGTGCTGTCGTCGTCGGGTCACCCAGGTACGTGGGCGTTTGGTACCCTCGGAGGGACTCGAACCCCCAACCCCTTGGTCCGAAGCCAAGTGCTCTATCCGTTGAGCTACGAGGGCGAATCAGCCGTCATTTCCTCTTGGGAACGACCGTTGACCCGGCGCAGTATAGCAGCGGTGCCCTACCTTGTCACCGGCCAGACCCGCCGGATTGACGCACGACCACGGCGCGGCGTACCGTTCAGGCTGCGAAATATGGGAGGGAGTCGAAGGACTGATGGGCGTGGAAAGACAGCGACGTGGATGGCTTGGCACAGGCCTGCTGATCGCAGGAGCGCTCGTCGTCGCCGTGGCCATCGTGACCGGCGGCACCCTCGCCCGCGCCGTGAACGGTGTAGCCGCACTGCTGTGGTTTGGATCGCTATGGCTGGTCTGGACGAGTCTGGGCAGCGAGCGCCGGCGTTTGGCGCTGACCGCTGTCACCGTCGTGACAACCCTCGTCCTCGTCTTGGTCGTCAAGCCGTCGGATCTCTTCATGGCCGCGGTCGGCTTCTCCATTGCTGGGCTCATCGTCAGCGTCGCGGCCGGTCGGTCCGAGGTCCAGTGGGCCGCGATGGTGCCGGCGCTCTGGCTCCCTGTTCACCTCGGTGTCACCATCGGCCGGGCGTTGACCTCAGCGTCCCAGGGAGG
>DASYWB010000421.1:0-2573 GCA_035936495.1 Thermomicrobiales bacterium | reverse complement strand
GGTTGCACACCTCCTGTCAAGGTTGAAGGCTGTACGACCGCCCGGGCTTGACGGGTCGCGTGGCCCGGTCCCAACCCCCTGCCCGGAGGGGAGAAGCAAGCCAGTTCCAGCGAGGTTGAACCCGGCGTGTCGGTGCCCTAGGCGTCCACGGCCCAGTCTGCCAAACCGGCGGGCAGCGGCGCAGGACGCTTGGGGCGGCTCGCGACGTCCACGTGTCGGCCCGTCTCACTCGCCTCCAGGATCCCGTGCATGACCTCCAAGACGTGCAACGCGACCTCTCCATTCGCCCGGTGCCGGCGATGTCCCCGCAGCGCGGCAGCCATGTCAGCCAGACCGATTCCCCGGCTATTCTCGGCGGAGCCATGGGTTAGCTCAACCGTGTTCCATTCCGAGCTACCGGCTTTCAGCAGAGACACCGGCCCACCGAAGCGATTTGGATCGGGCACCTTCAGTGACCCAGCTGCCCCGTAGAGCTCAAACCTCGATTTTTCGTCGTACCAGACGTCGAACGTGGTCATGAGCGTGGCGATAGCGCCACTCTCGAAATCCAGGGTTGCCACGACGTGGGTCGGCACGGTTACTGGGATTTTTTGTCCCTTCAGTGGTTCGCTGCCCACCGTCCGTTCGGAGAAACTCGCGCGCGCCGCTCCTGTCACTCGACCCACCGGGCCGAGCAATGACACGAGCGCCGTCACGTAGTACGGCCCCATGTCGAGGAGCGGACCGCCACCATACTCGTAGAAGAACGCGGGGTTGGCATGCCAGCTCTCGGGACCGCTGGAGAACATGAACGCCGTCGCGGCTACCGGCTCACCGATGGCTCCGTCGTCAATCAGCTTCCGGCAGGTCTGTAACCCCCCACCAAGAAAGGTGTCCGGTGCGCTCCCGACGAGCAGGTTCCGGCTCCGGGCCGTCTCCAGAAGCTTCGCCGCATCATCGCGCTCGATGGTGAGCGGTTTTTCGGAATAGAGATGCTTGCCCGCGGCCAGTGCCGCCATGCCGATCTCCGTATGCGCCTTGGGAACCGTCAAGTTCAGGACGATCTCGACCGCCGGATCGGCGAGGAGCTCCTCGACCGTGCAGACGCGGGGAACGCCAAACTTCGCGGCTTGCGCTTCGGCGCGAGCGCGATCCAGATCGGCAACCGCCACGATCTCGAATTCCTGGAAGCGCCGTGCGTTCTCCAAGTAGATGCTGCTAATCACGCCGCAGCCAATGAGCCCAACACCGACAGCCTTCTCCGCCACGCCTTCCCCCTATCCTCGCGCATCTACTCCCGGTACTCTCTCTAGCGGCATGCCCAATGCAGCCCGCGCCGGACCATCTCGGCGGCCTCGGGCACATCAAAATCGTGGTCCTTGTGACCCAGCGAGCAGTAGAAGACCCGGCCCTCACCCCAGGTGCGGGTCCAAGTTACCGGCATCTCACACCCGGCGATCCACGGCACATCGCCCTCGTTTCCGCTGAAGGTCGTCGTTGCCAGGACTTCATTCGAGGGATCGACGTGCAGGTAATACTGCTCCGAGTGCATCGCGAAGTCGCTCAGACCCCGCGTGATTGGGTGATCGTGGTCCCGAATCTGGATCGTGTAATCAATGACGTTACCGGGATGAGCAACCCATTGGCCTCCAACCATGAACTGGTACTTCGGGTTATTGCGGAACGCGTCGGCCATCCCCCCGTGCCAGCCTCCGAGCCCCACGCCGGAGCGGACCGCCTCGAGTAAGCCACGCTCCTGCTCCGGCTCGATCGTCCCCATCGTCCAGATCGGCACGATCAGATCCACCTCAGCTAGGCGCCCGGCGTCGAGATAGACATCGAGTGTCTCCGCGTATTGGACCTCGAATCCGTCGTCCCGCAACACCTTCCCGAATCGTTCCGAGGTCTGGACCGGTTCGTGGCCATCCCATCCACCGACGACGAATAACGCCCGCTTGCCCTCCACTCACGCCTCCTTCTCTGCCGACACCGCCTCACGCCGATTATGGCACGAGGCTCACGAGCGGAGATGGTGATCGATCAGGGATCCTCTGACGCCATCGCGCGTTGGCCGAGCCTATGCTAGCCTGACTCGCCGCTATTCATTCGTGAAGATCGAGAGGGGCATCGTGAGCGTAGACACCCATCCATCAGGCATTCAACCCGTCATCGCCGATCCGTGGCAGCCCACGGCGGGCATGGCGGACATCCGCATCACCGACGTGCGGGCCATCTGTACCGCGCCGGACGGCATCCGGCTGGTGATCGTCAAGGTTGAGACGAGCGAGCCGGGGCTCTATGGCCTGGGCTGCGCAACCTTCACGCAGCGACCCCTGACCGTTGTCACGGCGGTTGAGGAATACCTCAGGCCGTTTCTCGTGGGACGCAATCCCGACGACATCGAGGACATTTGGCAGACTGCCTACGTCAGCTCCTACTGGCGAAGCGGACCCGTCCTCAACAACGCGCTTTCCGGCGTCGATATGGCGCTCTGGGACATCAAGGGCAAGCGCGCCAAGATGCCGGTCTATCAGCTCCTCGGTGGCAAGGTTCGCCGCGCGGTGCCGCTCTACGCGCACGCGTCCGGGCAGGAG
>DASYWB010000420.1:0-4477 GCA_035936495.1 Thermomicrobiales bacterium | reverse complement strand
GATCACATTTCCGATGACGTGTCGTTGATAGATGGTGTGAGTGATCTCCGGCGCGACTTATGATCGTCGTTGACGCGAGCGTCTGGGTAAGCGCCTTGATGCCACGAGAACGTCACCACATCCAGAGCCGGCAGTGGTTCGAACGATGGAATCAGCAAGACCAGCTCATCATCGCGCCAATATTGGCGGTCAGTGAGGTCGCGGGAGCGATCGCACGTCGCACGGGAACTCCAGAGGATGGGCGAGCGGCGGCTACTGATCTGTTCGCTGCCCCATCGGTGCATCTCGTGCCGCTCGATGAGCATCTGGGGCGTGACACGGCGATGCTCGCCGCCGACCTTAGCCTTCGCGGTGCTGACGCAACCTATGTCGCGGTTGCTCAGCGCTTTGACGTGCCGCTGCTGACCTGGGACCATGACCAGGCGGCGCGGGCGGAGGTCGCTATCCCTGTCCAGGCGCCCGAAGAGCGGTAACCAGGATTGGAGGATCCCGCAATGGCGAAGGACGCCTATCCCCATATGGCCCGCGCGAAGAAGCGCTGGGACCCACGCCACTGGGCGAGCCTGAAGCCGTTTGGCCTTGGTGAGCAGCACCCGAATAACTTCCGCGAGGTCGGACGAGCAGCTTGGGAGAATCGCGATCAGGCCGCCTATGCCTGGCGCATCCTCAACGAGGGTGTCTGCGACGGCTGCGCTCTCGGCGTCGCCGGACTCCACGACTGGACCATGCCGGGCGTCCACCTCTGTAACATCCGCCTCCGGCTCCTGCGGCTCAATACGATGTCCGCGTTTGACCCCAAGACGCTGCAGGATGTCTCCGCGCTCAGTCATCGCTCCGGTGCGGAACTGCGCGCGCTGGGCCGCCTTCCGGCTCCGATGGTCCGACGGCGCGGTGAGCCGGGCTTTCATCAGGTCTCTTGGGACGATGCCCTTGGACTGATTGCTCGGCACATCAAGGACTCGACACCGGATCGACTCGGCTTCTACCTGACCAGCCGCGGCACGCCCAACGAGACCTACTACGCGGCACAGAAGGCCGTTCGCGCGCTTGGTACGAACAACATCGATAACGCCGCCCGCGTCTGCCACGCGCCTAGTACCGCGACGCTGAAGGCGGCGGTCGGCGCGGGCGCCACCACCTGCTCCTATGGCGACTGGATCGGTACCGACGTGCTGATCTTCATCGGCGCCAACCCCGCCAACAACCAGCCCGTCACCACGAAGTACCTCTACTATGCCAAGAAGGCCGGCACCAAGGTCGTTCTCATCAATACCTATCGTGAGCCGGGCATGGAGCGGTATTGGGTTCCTTCAGTCGTCGAAAGCGCCGTTTTCGGCACCAAGATCGCTGATGACAGCTTCCTCATCAACACCGGCGGCGACATCGCCTTCCTCAACGGTGCCATCAAGCACGTCTTCGAGCGCGACCTGGTCGATCACTCGTTCATCGACGACCACACTGACGGCATCAATGAGCTTCGGAACGAACTGACGACCCAATCCTGGGACGAGCTCGAGCGCCTCGCGGGCGTGCCGGAGGCGCGGATGCGCGAGTTTGGCGATCTCGTCGGCCGGGCACAAACGGCGGTCTTCGTCTGGAGCATGGGGGTCACCCAGCACGTCTCCGGCGAGGACAACATCCGCGCGATCATCAACCTCGCGCTGACGCGCGGCTTCGTCGGCCGCGAGCGGTGCGGGCTGATGCCGATTCGCGGCCACTCCGGCGTCCAAGGCGGCGCCGAGATGGGCGCCTACGCGACCGCCTTTCCCGGCGGTGTTCCCGTCTCTGAGCGATCCGCTCAGGAGCTCGGTGAAGCGTGGGGCTTCCCCGTGCCGGCCGAGCCGGGCTTGACCGCCCCGGAGATGATGGATGCCGCTCACGCCGGCAACCTCGACGTGCTCTACGCGATGGGCGGCAACTTCCTCGACGTGATGCCCGACCCTGGATACGTCCAGCAGGCACTGGAGCGTGTGCCCCTGCGCGTCCATCAGGATATCGTGCTCTCGTCGCAGATGCTCGTCGATCCCGCCGATACGGTCGTTCTCCTCCCGGCGACCACGCGCTACGAAGTGCCCGGCGGCGTGACGGAGACCTCAACTGAACGGCGCATCATGTTTAGCCCCGAGGTGGCCGGTCCCCGTGTCAACGAGGCGCGACCCGAGTGGGAGGTCTTTCTCGATCTCGCTAAACGGGTCCGACCTGACCGCGCCGCCGCCCTGACCTATGAGGGGACGGGCGCCCTACGTGAGGAGATCGCCCGCGTGGTGCCGTTCTATGACGGCATCCAGACGCTGCGCGAGACCGGTGATCAGGTCCAGTACGGCGGACCTCACCTCTGCGACGGTTGGCAGTTCCCCACCGCAGATGGGAAGGCGCATTTCACGCCGGTTCCCCTTCCTCCCAACGAGGTGCCCGACGGCATGTTCGCGGTGGCGACGCGCCGGGGCAAACAGTTCAATAGCATGGTTCACGAGCGGAAAGATTCTCTCACCGGAGCCACGCGCGAGGCCGTCCTGATCAGCGCCGCCGATGCCGAGTCGCTCGAGCTCCGCGATGGCGATGTCGTCCTGCTCCGCAATGACATCGGAACGTTCCGGGGCCGCATCGCCATCGCGCCGATCAAGCCGCGTAACCTCCAGATCCACTGGCCCGAGGGTAACGTCCTGATCGACCCCCACCGGCGCTCCCCCGCCTCCCACGTCCCCGACTACAATGCCCACGTCACCCTTGAACGCCTCCCCGAGGCCGACGCCGCTCCAGCGGCCGACTGACATGTCGATCTTGCCCACCATGTTGCTTGCCCCGAGGCCGCGCGCATCGGGGGAGTCCTGCTCCCGGAATCGGGGGAGGGGCTGGGTCCCCGAGTTCGGAGGGGGCTGTTGATCCAACCCCCTCGCCCCAGCAGCCAGACTCGCGTCCGCATGCGCGCCATCTCCGCCCGCCAGTCTCGCATCCGCGAGGACCGCGTCGCCACCGAAGAGCCGCTGGAGATCCGTATTGATCTTGGCGGTGATGTCCGTTCCGCCGCCGTCACTATGCGAACGCCCGGAGCCGACTTTGAGCTGGCAACCGGCTTCCTCTTGGCCGAGGGGATCATCCGGGAGCGCGAGGATGTCCGCCAGATCAGCTATTGCGTTGATCCTGGGCTCACGGCGGAGCAACGCTACAATGTCGTTACGGTCCGCCTCGCCGGGAATCGTCCAGTTGATTTCGATCCGCTCAACCGGCACTTCCTGATCAGCAGCGCCTGCGGGGTCTGCGGTAAGACCAGCCTCGATCAGCTAGAGCTGCAAGGGGCGGTGCCGCTGCCGGATGGGCCGGTGGTTCCTGTCTCGGTGCTGACCGGTCTACCTGATGCGCTACGCTCGCGACAGCGGCTCTTTGATAGCACCGGTGGTCTCCATGCGGCCGCGCTCTTCGACGCGGACGGCTCCCTGATGGCCGTGCGCGAAGACATCGGCCGCCACAACGCCCTCGACAAACTGCTCGGCTGGGCAATGCTGGATGGACGTCTCCCCGCTCACCGCGGTATGGTCCTCGTGAGTGGTCGGGCAAGCTTCGAGCTCGCCCAGAAATGCGTCGCCGCCGGCGTCCCGATCCTCTGCGCCGTCTCCGCCCCGAGCAGCCTTGCTATCGACGTCGCTCGCCGGTTCAACCTTACGCTTGTCGGGTTCCTCCGAGAAGACCGCTGCAACGTCTACCACGGGTCCCATCGCATTCAGGTCGGCGAGGCAGATCTTGAGAGAAGGAATCGGACAGGGTGAGCGCGCCATTGGGCTTTCTGGAAAGGGGAGTCGCGACCTCGTGGTTTGTTAGGCATCAAATGCTGGGTAGCGGTGGCAAAGCGTGTGGCGGGCATCGGCCCTGGTTGAACTCCCGATTGATAGTGTCGCGGTCAAGAAGCAAGCTTTCGCCACACTAGCGGGTACTCGTTCAGGGAACGCTCGGCTGCTTGCGCCTGATCCGTGTCGTCACCCCGGTTCCCAACATTTTCAGGGCGAACGCTCCCGCAGCCACGTAGGCCAGGCTGTCGATCGTCAGGACGGCCACAGCGCCGAGCCGTTCCGTGGCGGCGCCGGCGATCGCGGCGCCAACGATCATGAGCAGCCCCATAGTCGTGCTCAGCGCGCCGAAGATGCGGCCCCGGTAGGCGTCCTCCGCTTCAGTTTGGACTGTCGTCGTGTATCCCGTCCCGAAGGCGGTCACCGGGACGCCGACGATGACGAAGAGGACCAGGGCGAGCCAGATCCCGGGGATGAACGCCGGATAGTTGAAGATCACCAGATCGATGAGCCCCAATCCAATCGCCCCCCAGCCCAGAAGACGGAGCGGAGAATGCCGCTTGCCCCAGGCGCCGATCACCACCGCCCCGGCCAGCCCGCCGACCGCCTGGGCACTCATCAACCATCCAGCCTCCAGCGCGCCGCCGTCGAGCGCCTCGTCGATGTAGACCCAGAACGCGGTACCCATGACCCCC
>DASYWB010000419.1:0-8005 GCA_035936495.1 Thermomicrobiales bacterium | reverse complement strand
CATCGCTCCGCAGGCGCCCGGCGCCAACCCACGCCGGGCGGCCCGCTGGGCGCGCGGATGCACGGTCTGGTCCGGCGGCCGAGGCCGGCGCTCCGTCTCGGGTCACCACGAGGGGTGGGCATATGGCGGATACGAGCTTGCGATCGGTCACCCAACCGAAACGCCGGCGTGGGCCGTCCGAGGAGACCCTCTCCGCGTGGCTCGCGATCAGCCCATGGGTGATCGGCTTCTTCATCTTTACGCTTGGTCCCCTCCTGGCGTCGCTCTACTTCAGCTTCACCGAGTACGACGTGCTTTCCCCACCGGAGTGGGTAGGTTGGAAGAATTACCACGAGTTATTGACCGATGATCGGCTTTTCCCGAAGGCGATCCGAAACACGATCGTCTACGCGGTCCTCTACGTGCCCTTGCACGTCATGACCGCGCTGGCGGTCGCACTCCTCCTCAATGAGGCGCGGCAGATGCGCGGGTTCTTCCGCACGGTCTTCTACCTCCCCTCGATCACCCCGGCGGTTGCCACGGCCTACCTCTGGATCTGGATCCTCAATCCCAATGACGGCCTGGTGAATCAGGCGCTGCGTTTCTTGAATCTCCCCGCCCCCGCCTGGACGGTTGACCCGTTCTGGACGAAGCCAACGATCGTCATCTCCCAGCTCTGGCACCTGGGCGGGGCGATGATCATCTTGCTCGCCGGCCTCAAAGGCGTCCCGCCAGAGCTCTACGAGGCGGCCAAGCTCGACGGCGCCAACGCTTGGCAGCGGTTCCGCGGGGTCACGGTGCCGATGATCTCGGGTGTGCTCTTCTTCATCGCCACGATCAGCACGATCGCCTCGCTCAACATCTTCACCCAGGGTTATGTCATGTTCGATGCCAACGGCGGGCCGGAGAACTCGGCGCTCTTCGTCGTGATGTATTTATTCCGGGAAGGGTTCCGTTATCTCCACATGGGGTATGCCTCGGCGATAGCCTGGATCCTTTTCCTGATGATCGTCACGATTACGATCATCCAGTTCCGGCTGTCGAAGCGCTGGGTCTACTATGAGGCGGGGACCGAAGCCTGATCGGGGCAGGCGCCGCGTTGGGAAACTCGTCGTCCCGTTCGTGAGCAGGAGGCGTGATATTGGCGGCCAATACGACCACAACGACGCTGCCAGTGGGTGGGCGGCGTGCGGCAGCGGAACCTGAGGTTCTGTCACCAAATCGTCCGAAGCGACGGCGCGCACAGATTGACCAGCTCGCGCTCTACGTGGCCCTGTTCGCCCTCTCGGCGTTGTTTAGCCTGCCGTTCCTGTGGCTGGTCTTGACGTCATTGAAGCCGCCGGCCGAGGTCTTCTCACCGGGGTGGATCCCCCGCCCCTTCCATTTCGAGAACTATGCCGACGTCTTCCGCTACGCCCCGGTTGGCCGTTGGCTCTGGAACACGTTTGTCATCGCGTTCCTGGCGGTCGTCACCGTGATCCTGTCCAGCTCCCTGATCGCCTACGGCTTCGCCCGATTGCGCTTCCGGGGAAGGAAACAACTCTTCGCGCTGGTGATCGCGACGTATATGCTGCCCAGCGCCGTGACGATGGTGCCGACCTTCCTGATCTGGAACGAGCTGAACGCGGTCGGGACCTTCTTCCCGCTTTGGGCCAGCAATATCTTTGGCTCGGCGTTCTACATCTTCATGCTGCGCCAATTCTTATTCACGATCCCGCAGGATCTCGTCGATGCGGCACGCATCGATGGCGCGAGTTACCTCGGCATCTGGTGGAAGATCATGTTGCCCTTGATCCGGCCCGCGCTGGTCGCGGTCGGCGTCTTCGAGTTCCAAGCCAAGTGGAACGATTTCATGACGCCGCTGATCTACCTGAATCGGCCCAGCCAGTACACGATGTCGCTCGGTCTGGGCATGTTCAAGACGGAGTACGACACGCAATGGGCACTCTGGATGGCGGCCTCGGTGATCTTCACGCTGCCGATGGTAGTTCTCTTCTTCCTCGCCCAGCGCTTCTTCATCGAGGGCATCACGACGACCGGACTGAAGGGATAGGCGGCAAGGACGATCGCCGTTTCACCGGGCCCCGGCGCCGGCATGCTCCATGTTTCGTAAACGGATCATTGAGAAGGCCATGGTCGACACGACGAGGGCGTCACGCAGAGGCTGTAGAGAAGGCGTGATGCGAAGCTCGATGCCGATTGAGACCAGACGCGCCAGAAGATCTCCAACCGGCTCGATCGCAAGAGGTAGGACCGGCGCGCGGGAGAGATAGTAACCAGCGTTGACGTCGTGGATCGCGAATGTCTCGGCCGGCATCTCATACGCGTAGAGCTCGGTCTTCCGCACCCGCGCGAGCCAGGCGGCCTCGATCGCGATGATCTTCTCGGCGCGAGAGTACCCCAAGAAGCGCGTAGCGTCTAGGATGGTTGTCCCTGGCCCGGCCCAACAGGCAATCCGCGGGCAATCGCGCGGGAACCAATAGTGCGGAGCATGCTCAGCGTCAATGGCCCAGACCGCGTGCTGATGGTCTGGCAGGAGAGAGGAAGGGCGTGGGTCGAGCCGGACGATCGTGCCGTCCTCACTGTAGTGATAGAGCCGTGTGGTTTCCACATTCGCCATTTCCCCTACCCCGGCTTGAGTTTCTTCTGTGGACATTGATCCCCGACCTTGCCACGGCAACGTCCAGACGCTTGACAGCCTGGGGACCGCTCGGTACATTGTGGACCAACAACTGAAGATGCTGCCTTATCAAGAGAGGTGGAGGGGAACGGCCCTGTGAAGCCCGGCAGCCTGCGCATTCGGCGCAAGGTGCCAATTCCGGCAGAGTGATCTGCGAGATAAGGGAACGGTGTTGCGACACCTCCCTGCCGGAGCAGGGAGGTTTTTCGTGTTTGCCCGTTGCCCGGACTGGCTGACTCGTCGTTGACATCGTGAGGATAGCGTTTATGTGTTTCACGCCGCTGCATCTGACCTCCGGAAGCTTGCATCCCAGCCGCGTCGCGACGGAGGAGCGGGCGTGATGGCCGACTGCTCCGCTCAGGAAGCGTCCTTCCCGATCCCGCCGGTTGCACCCGACGACGAGGTGCCCGCGCGTGACGGACGCCGCCGGTTCCGCATCGTCGCCCCCATGCGTGATGCCGGTCAGGGCGAGCAGATCCTGCCGCGCTCCGATGGTGATCTGCAGAGCGCCCATCTCGGTCCAATGGATCTGGAGATGGGCGGTCGTCTCCCCAGCGTGACCCTCGGCTATCGCACCTGGGGACGCCTCAATCCGGCCGGCGATAACGCGATTCTGATCGTCCATGCCCTAACCGGCGATAGTCTCGCGGCCGGCGA
Source organism: Thermomicrobiales bacterium (assembly GCA_035936495.1). Classification (GTDB taxonomy): domain Bacteria; phylum Chloroflexota; class Chloroflexia; order Thermomicrobiales; family UBA6265; genus DASYWB01. Next base: position 4,689 of record DASYWB010000419.1, on the reverse strand, counting down.
CGGCGGGTGGTGGGCGCCACTTGTCGGTCCCGGGCGGGCGCTCGACACCGATCGCGCCTTCGTCGTCTGCGCGAACGTGCTCGGTGGCTGCCAGGGCAGCACTGGCCCCTCCTCCATCGACCCACGCACCGGCCAGCCCTACGCGATGCGCTTCCCGCTGATTACGATCGGCGACATCGTTAACGCCCAACGGCGATTGGTCGAACGGCTCGGCGTCACCCGCTTGGTGCCTATTGGCGGCTCGATCGGTGGGTTTCAGGCCTTGGAATGGGCGACCCGGCACCCCGATCTGGTCGCGGCCGCGGCGCCGCTCGCGGCAACCGGTGCCCTCGGGCCACAGGGCATCGCGCTGCATGGCGAAGTCGGCCGCCGGGCGATCATGTCTGACCCGGACTGGCGCAACGGCGAGTATCAAGCCGCGGGAGTCTTCCCGGCGCAAGGGCTGGCCACGGCCCGGATGGCGGCGATGGTCACCTATCACAGCCGGGAGAGCATGGCGATGCGCTTTGGGCGCAACCCCGCGACGCGCCCATCCCTCCTGCCGAGCGTCGGCCCCACGTTCGACGTCGAGGGCTACCTGCACCACCATGGGACGGCCCTCGTGCGCCGGTTCGATGCCAACAGCTACCTCTATCTGACCCGGGCGATGGACCTTTACGACGTCGGGCGCGATGGTGGGGAAGTGTTCTGGATCGACAAGCTCGCTGCCCCCATGCTGCTCCTTGGCATCCGGAGCGATTGGCTCTTCCCACCCGACGAGATCGCCGCGCTCGCGGATCGTGTCGCCGCGCGCGGTAAGGACGTGACCTACGTCGAGCTTGATTCGCCCCACGGCCACGACGCTTTTCTCAAGGAATGGGATCTGATGACCGCAGCGCTGCGCCCCTTCCTGGACCGGGCGCTCGCCGCACCAGCTCCCGGCACGGGACGAGCCGACCAGGCAACGGCCGGATGAGCACCTCCGGCTACGACCTCCGACCACCTCGCGGGGCGAAAGACGACATGCCCTAGGCGGCCGCACCCAACCGTCGCGCGCCGCCACACGTACATCTTCCGTTTCACGACTACCGTCTACCGGCTGAAGAGGAGAACCACGATGAGCGAAGCAGACGCGACACAGACTAATAACCTCGGCTTTGAGACTCTCGCCTTACACGGCGGCCAGGATGCCGATCCAACGACCGGCGCACGGGCGGTGCCGATCTATCAGACCACGTCCTACGTCTTCAATGACACCGAGCACGCCGGGCGGCTCTTTGCCCTCCAGGAGTTCGGGAACATCTACACCCGGATCATGAACCCGACGACCGACGTGCTCGAGAAGCGTGTCGCGCTGCTGGAAGGGGGCGCCGCAGCGCTCGCGTTTGCCTCGGGTCAGGCGGCCGAGACCGCGGCGATCCTCAACATCGCCGGAGCCGGGGACGAGATCGTCTCCACAACCAGCCTCTACGGAGGCACCTATAATCTCTTTGCCTACACACTGCCGAAGATGGGTATCAGCGTCAAGTTCGTCGAGCCGACGGCTGACGCGGTCCGGGCAGCGATCACCGACAAGACCAAGGCCGTCTATTCGGAGACGGTCGGCAACCCCAATCTCGTCACGCTCGACATCGAATCGGTGGCCCAAGCCGCCCACGATGCAGGCGTGCCCCTGATTATCGACAACACGTTCCCGAGCCCGTATCTGGTGCAGCCAATCGCCCACGGCGCCGACATCGTGATTCACTCGCTGACCAAGTTCATCGGTGGCCACGGCACCTCGATCGGCGGCATCGTCGTCGACGGCGGCAAGTTCGACTGGGCCGCCTCTGGTCGTTTCCCCGGATTCACCGAGCCGGACCCCAGCTACCACGGGCTGGTCTACACCGACGTGTTCAACGAGGCGAACTTCGGGGCGAATATCGCCTATATCATCAAGCTTCGGGTTCAGGGGCTCCGCGACACCGGCGCGGCGCTGAGCCCGTTCAACGCCTTCCTGTTCCTGCAGGGGGTGGAGACGTTGCCGCTGCGGATGGAACGACATAGCCAGAACGCGATGCAGGTGGCGCGCTTCCTTGGCGAGCACCCGAAGGTCAACTGGGTCAATTACCCTGGCCTGCCGGGCCACCCGGCCTACGAGACGGCGACCAAGTATCACCGTCGTGGTCTGTACGGCGCGATCCTGGGCTTCGGTATCAAGGGCGGACGTGAGGCTGGCCGCACGTTCATCGAGAGCGTCGAGGTCTTCTCGCACCTGGCCAATGTCGGCGACGCCAAGTCGCTCGTCATCCATCCAGCGACGACGACGCACTCCCAACTAGACGAAAACGCCCTACAAGCCACCGGCGTCACGGACGACTACGTCCGCCTCTCCGTCGGCCTCGAGACCGCCGGCGACCTGATTAGCGACCTGGAGCAGGCGCTGGCGAAGGCGTAGAGGAGGCGCAATGGATGATGCCTGGCAGGAAGGGCGATGCACCGCTGTCACCAGTATTGAGCGATGACAGCGGTGCATCAGCCGGTCACGCCGCCACATCATGCCCGTGGCTGGCACATGTTCCGTTGACGGGTACGTGTCTAACCGCCTGCTCTTCGGCGGGCCGCGCCCGATCCCTCGCTACAAATGCTTCGGATCGCCGGGGGATTCATCCCGCTCCGCTCGTCGCTCCCGCCGCCTGACGCTCCCCGGAGGCAGTCGCCGCCGGTTCCGGCTGCTTGTCTCGCACGAGCCAGGTCTCACGGAACCAGTGGGATTGCCAGGGGATGGCGACCCGGTTCTTGTGACCCCGGAAGTCGACGAGGTAAAGGGGAATACCGTAGGGGCCACGGGGGTTGATCTCTTTGATCGTTCCGGTCGCCCCGTCGAATCGCGCCTCTTGGGACGTGGTGAACATCACATGGATGCCCATCACACCCCGCTTGTTCGTTCCCTTCGGGAGCGAGACCCGCACCGCGTCACCGACCATGAACCGCGCCATAGACTCGTGACTCCTCAACGCATGCTTCTTCTCGGCCGCCCCATGCCCACGAGTATAGCCTAGCCCCGTCACCACGGCGCCCAACCTCCAAGCTTTTCATCCTAGATATTGATTTTATCAATAACAGAGTTGACTTTATTGATACGAAGGTTTATCCTCCATGCAGAGGGTGTTCGAGCCAGGCCCGCGCGGCGGGCGGGAGGAGCGACGACATGCAGGAGCCAACCGTCATCGGCCAATGTCCGATCTGCGCCGATGAGCTGCACGTAACGCGACTCCATTGCGAGACGTGCGGCACGGCGATCGAGGGCCGCTTTCGGCTGAGCCGGTTTCAGCGGCTCACGGCCGAGCAACTCGCCTTCTTGGAAGCCTTCGTCAAGAACCGGGGCATCATCAAGGATGTTGAGGCTGAGCTCAATATCTCCTATCCGACCGTCCGCGCCCGATTGGATGATGCCCTCCGGGCCATGGGCTACGCCGCCGGCGACGACGTGCCACGGGCGAGGCAGGTGGCCGCGCAGGCGCGCGAAGAGCGTCGCCGCATCTTGGAAGAGCTTAGGGAACGGACGATCAGCGCCGAAGAGGCCGCGCGTCAGCTCGCGGGGATCGCGGGGGCGTAGGCGAGGCGGGAGGGGGGCGTTGGGACGCATGGCGATGCGCCCAGCCTCCTACGACACTGGCAGGATCAACCTCGAAAGGGCGAGCCATGACCGATTCCACGACGACCAGGGCTTCGGCCCAGACGCGGCAAGATCAAGCAACGGGCGATCGTTTGGAGATCTTACGGATGGTCGAGTCCGGCGTGATCACGGCCGAGGAGGCCGCCACGCTGCTCGAGACGCTGGACCGGGCCGACCGCATGATGCCGGGAACTGGGCGGGATTTCCGGTCCAGCGACTCCGAGGCACGGCGAGGGGGCGTGGTCCGGATTCGGATCACCGAGGGCGGCTCGTCCAAGCCGACTGTCAACATCGCGCTACCACTGAAGCTCATCGACACGGGGCTGAGCATCGCCGAGCAATTCGTCCCGCAGTACCTCGACGACGCCGGTGCCCTGCGCGAGGCCGTGCTCTCCGGCATGCGGGGCTCGATCCTAGACATTCAGGACGAGGACGAGCATGTCGAGATCTTTGTCGAGTAGGCCTTCGAGCATCCAGGAGTAACAGGTCACCATGTCATCGCACGGACGGTCAGGAAGGAGCGGCATCATGACTCAAGACTCATACCACGTCGACGAGACCAAGCAGGAGGTTGTCCAGCAGTTCGCGCTCGACCCGCGGCAACCCCTTCAACTCAGTGTCAGCAACGTCCACGGCCGGATCTTCATCCGCGCCACCGAGCGCGGGGATGTATGGGTCCAGGCCACAAAGCACGGCCGGCGTGGTTCCCGAGCCTATGATCGCGCTTCGCTCCGCATTGAAGCCGACGACAATGTGATCAGCATCAACCCCGAGTACGGCTCTGGCGGTTTCAACAGCGAAGGGTTCGACATTGACATCGGTCTCGATCTTGGACGCGATATCGCCCGGGATGTCGTCAAGGGCCTCTTCGGCAAGCGCTCCGATCACGAGCGCGTCCCGGAGTCCGCCGATCACGAAGAATCCGAGATGCGTTCCGGCCGTCCTCGCTACGACATCGTCGTTGAGGTCCCCCGGTCGCTCGCTCCTGGCAGCCGGATCAGCACGCGGACGACCTCCGGGCAGACCCGTTGCGCCGACCTCGCGGCCCGGCT
>DASYWB010000418.1:0-2351 GCA_035936495.1 Thermomicrobiales bacterium | reverse complement strand
GGCTGGAGCGAAGCGGTAAAGAGTCTCCTCGACCGTCGCTTCGACGATCTCGTGGCGCACCGACAGAGCGATCCAAACCCCCGCGGGGATTGCCTAGGCTGGAGCGAACTACTGCGCGACGTGGTTCTCCCCCTCGCGCAGCGGCTCGCCGACAAGGACCAGCTCTCGGCCCGGCTCCTCGACCCGGCTTGGGCGTATTTCGCCTCCGGTGGCCCGGCGTACGACGATCTGTTCCGGGCGTGCACGCCGCGACCACCGGATACTGAGCTGCTGATCCTCAACCATGCGATGCTCCCCGATTGGCTGAGAGGCATGTCCTCGGCGGAGATCCTCACCTCGGAGCTGGGAATCTGCCGCCTCCTCCAGTATGCGCTGGGATGCAGCCTGTTGAGCGCACTACTCACCCCCATCGCGCGGCGGCTCGCCGACGCGGGACAGCTGTCGCCACGACTCCTCGACCCAGTTTCGGAAATCCTCAGCTCGGAGCAGGAAATCTGCCGGCTACTACAGCACCCGCGGGGATGCAGCGAAGGCCTCACCACCAGGATCGATCCAGCCGAGACCGCAACAAGCCGGAAAATGAAACGTTGGCCCCTCCTTGGTCGGTACCGGAGGCGGCGAACCTGAGGGTGGCGGCTGACGGTTGGCGGCTACGACCCGCTGTCGGACGGCGCCACCCCGCCGCCCGCTCCCCTTCTGAGCGCGTTCAACGACAGCACCACTGACCGTCCCAAAATCGACCGTTTCTGCGACAACTCAGAGTGGGAATCGGTAGGGCGGCCGCCGTTGATCACATCGGTCGGGACGCCCTGATCACGTGCCCACCAAGTTCACCCCGGAGACGATGCAGGCGATCTTCACCGGAGTCCGCGCCGGCTTGTCCTATCGCCTAGCGGCCGAGGCGGCCGGCATCCACTACGACACGTTCAACGAGTGGCAACAGGGGCGCTTCCCGCGTGGTGCGGACCGTCAGCTCAAAGCCGAGTTCTCCGACCAACTGACGCGCGCGAAGGGACAGTCAGCTGCCCGGTTGACGGCACTGATCAGCAATGCAGCGACCGACGATTGGCGCGCCGCGGCGTGGTTGTTGGAACGCCGGTTCCCGCGTGACTTCGCCTGCCGGAGACGCCCAGCCGCTTCCGATACGGAGGGTTGCATGAGCTCGCCATCGCGCAGGATCGCCGACCTCGAGACCATCGTCGGCAACCGGGAACCAGACGGTCCACCGACGTGGTGCTTCTTTGCCCAGGAGCGATTCCAGGTTGCCGCCAACTACGCCGGCCGGGGAACCATTTCACCAACCCGTCCCTGGCGGTTGACTCTGATGTCATCGCAGGCGTGCCCCTTGAGCATCGTCTCGAGCGAGGGGATGTCGCCGTAGCGGCCTCCGATATTCCCGAAGAATCCACCTTCCGGGCTCATCACCGCGGCGGCACCGTCCTGGTCGGCAAGGAGTCCGGCCAGCTTTTCGGCGGTCACATCGTCCGCAACGATCTGTGTGACACGAGGGGGACGATCAGATGCGAGTTCCCGGGCCAGTGCTTCGGCCTGCAATTCCAGCTCGTCCAGATCGTGAGAATCTTCGGCACCGTTGCCGTTGAGTTCGCGAAGTCGACGGTCAAGGTCAAAAGGCTCGTACGTCGCGGCCATTACCGCACCGCCTGATTCAGCGCGGCGAGGTTGGAGAGCGCTCTCACGGCGTCCCGAAAGTGCTGGCAATCCGGCAGGAATGACTGCGCGATCACAATTGACGACGCTCTCTGCGGCGCAACGTGGGCACAAGCTGGCGGTGGAGCTCGCCCGATGGATGGATGTCACCCGGATGACGGTGCCGGCCGGAGCTCCGGTCGAGGCCCATCTCAAGCGGCAACGGGAGCGAGCGGTCCGGTACATGCCGGCGTAGGATGGTTACGGGGAGGCGGATGGTTCGTCTCCCCGGTTTCCCTGCCCAGCCCGAAAGAAGGGCGACTGATGAAGCTCTATCACGTCACGACGTTGGCGAATGCCCGATCAATCCTGAGTACCGGGTTCCGAGACGGGACAGGGAAATACGGATTCCTGGACTACGAGCTCTCTGGAGTCTGGCTATCTGACGAGCCACTGACGATCAACGAAGGTGCCGTCGGTGATGCGGTACTTAGCGTGGAGCTTGACCTTTCAGTAGACCAACTGGCGAACTTCGAGGTGATCGACCGGGTGGGCTGCGTGACCTTGGACTCGATGATCGAGGACAACGAGCTCTAGGACGCGCCAGGATCGCTCCAGACGAACGCAACCACTGCCACAATGGAGACATCGACACGTCACAACCGGACAAACGCCGCATGCCAGCGTGGCAGAAAGCCGGGATC
>DASYWB010000417.1:0-3956 GCA_035936495.1 Thermomicrobiales bacterium | reverse complement strand
CCCGCCGCCGATCAGGACAACATCGATCTCCGCGGATGTCTCTGCCATGGGCCCTTCTCTGTGCGCAGTGGTGCCGTCAGCCGCATGAACCGTGCATAGGGAGACAATGATGCTATACAAGGCGGAGGTCAAGAGGATTCGGTGGGACCGGCCACGACGGAGCGGAGAACCGCATCTCGATGCCTACCACGACGGGGACGATCGCCCACGGCGGCACGCACGAAATCGAGATCCGGAAGTCGCGCTTCATCTGCTCTATCGAACGGACCGCCGTTGAGTCAGCGGCCCGGGCATTCATCGACGCTACCCGCAAGCGTTTCTGGGACGCCTCCCACAACTGCACGGCGTTTCGTATCGGCGAGCGGGGCGACATTCAGCGATCGAGCGACGACGGCGAGCCGGCGGGAACGGCGGGTCTGCCGATGCTCGAAGTCCTCAGGAAGCGGGATCTCGTCGATCTGACGGCGGTGGTGTCACGGTACTTCGGAGGCACCATGCTCGGTGCCGGCGGCCTGATCCGCGCCTATGGGCAATCCGTTGGCGAAACAATCTCCACTTTGGGCATCATCGAACGGCAACCGAGGCATCGCCTCGATATCCGCATCGGGCATAACGATGCCGGCAGGATCGAGCACGCGATCAGAACCGCTGCCCACGAGCTTGCGGACGTGGTCTATGGTGATAGGCAGGTGACGTTTGTGCTCTATCTCGGCGCGGAACTGCTCCCGGTTGTCGAGGCATGGATCGCGGAGCTCACGAATGGTCGGGCAAGCCTGAGCCGGTCCGGTGTGATCTGGATCGACGTTCCCGTCGGCGAGCGATCAAGCCTGGACGCTGCGTCGCGGTAGTCCGAGAGCCACAAAGGAGGTGTGTCATGACGGATGCGGCAGACCCCAAACGCGGACTTGTCGTCCGGATCGACCCGCGACGGTGCATCGCGAACGCGAAATGCACGACAGCTGCTCCTGGCATCTACGTGCTCGATGAAGAAACGGGCGTGGCGGTGCTCGAGAACGAGGAGGGCGCGACAGACGCCCAGCTGTTCGCGGGAGCACGGGTCTGTCCCACGCAGGCAATCACGATCGAGCAGTTCGGTCGGAGAGTCTTTCCGCAGATTCTGACGCCCATGTTCGGTGATGAGCCACCATCCCGGCCCGCGTCCGATCGGACCGATGGATCCTGATCGCGATCGGAACCCACGCGGGTAGCGATAACGATACTGCTGTTCACGGAACCGCTTCTGCCGGAATCGACCGCCCGTCCCTCAGCCTTGGTAGAGAGACGCGTCCGCAGATCGCCTACAAGGGGATACCAGACGGCAACGACGGCCCCGGCAGCCGCGACGGGTTCGTGACAATGGGGACTGAACGACGAAGGGGACCGGCGGTGATCCGCCGCTCCCCTTCTCGTTGCCTTTTGCCTGGTGAGGCAGGCGCTGAATTAGTAGTCCATGCCGCCCATGCCGCCCGGTCCGGCCGGCATCGCCGACGCTGGCTCAGGCTTGTCGGTGATTAGGGCCTCGGTCGTCAGGATCATGCCCGCGATCGAGGTTGCGTTGGCAACCGCCGACCGGGTGACCTTTGCAGGATCCGTGATACCTGCTTCCAGCAGGTTGACGAACGAGTCGGACAGCACTTCATAGCCTAGGTTGTGATCGCCGCTCTCCGCCTGCTTGCGTCGGACGTGCTCGATGATCACAGAGCCGTCTCGTCCCGCATTGGTCGCGATCGCCCGCATCGGCTCCTCAAGAGCCCGGCGAAGGATATTGACGCCGGTCTTGATGTCGCCGTCCGCCTCGATGCCATCAAGCACCTCGACGGCGTTGACGAGGGTGACTCCACCGCCCGGGACGACGCCCTCTTCGACGGCGGCGCGGGTCGCGCTGAGCGCATCCTCAACGCGGTGCTTCTTCTCTTTCAGCTCTGTCTCGGTTGCGGCGCCGACCTTGATCACGGCGACACCACCGGCCAGCTTCGCCAGTCGCTCCTGGAGCTTCTCGCGATCGAAGTCAGAGGTCGTGGTCTCGATCTGAGCGCGAATCTGCGCGACGCGGCCCTGCACGTCGCCCGGTGCACCCTGACCATCGACGAACGTGGTGTCGTCCTTGGTCGCGACGACCCGGCGGGCGGACCCAAGGTCCTCCATGGTCACGCTGTCGAGCTTGCGGCCAACCTCTTCCGAGATCACGCGCGCGCCGGTCAGCGCCGCGATGTCGCGGAGCATTTCTTTGCGGCGGTCACCGAATCCCGGCGCCTTGAGCGCGAGAGACTGGAACCGGCCCTGGAGCTTGTTGACCACCAGCGTGGCGAGTGCCTCGCCGTCGACATCCTCGGCGAGGATGACGAGCGCCTTGCCGGCGCGGGCAACGGTCTCGATCGTCGGCAGGATGTCCTGGATCGAGGAGATCTTCTTGTCGGTGATGAGGATGAACGGGTCCTCGAACTCGGCCTCCATCCGCTCCGTGTTGGTCACGAAGTACGGGGAGATGTAGCCGCGATCGATCTGCATGCCCTCGGTGAACTCGGTCTCGAACTCGAAGCCCTTGGACTCCTCGACCGTGATCACTCCGTCCTTGCCGACCTTGTCCATGACTTCGGCAATCAAGTCGCCGACTTCCTTGTCCGCCGCGGAGTTGGACGCGACCTGGGCGATCTCCTCCTTGGTATTGATCGGGGTCGCGATCTCCTGGATCTTCTTGACGACGGCGTCGGACGCGAGATCGATGCCCTGCTTGAGCTGCATCGCGTTCGCGCCAGCGGCGATGTTGCGGAGACCCTCATGGACGATCGCCTGGGCAAGCACCGTCGCGGTCGTGGTGCCGTCACCGGCGGCGTCGTTCGTCTTGGTCGCGGCTTCCTTGAGAAGCTGGGCGCCCATGTTCGCGAACGGATCCTCGAGCTCGATTTCCTTGGCGACGGTCACGCCGTCGTGCGTCACCGTCGGTGCGCCGAACTTCTTGTCCAGCGCCACGTTGCGACCCTTCGGTCCCAGCGTGGTCTTGACCGCGTTGGCGAGGACGTCGACGCCCTCCTTGAGGGAACGTCGCGCCTGTTCGTTGAATTCAAGCTGCTTTGCCACAGATATTCCTCCCTGACAGCATCAAAGGTGAATGCCGTATGTCCGGTATCCGCCGACTATCGACAACTAGGCCGAGATCACGGCCAGCACGTCCTTCTCGGACAGGATCAGCAGATCCTCGTCATCGAGCCGGAACTCGGTGCCCGCATACTTCGCGAACAGCACTTCGTCGCCGACCTTGACGTCGAGCGGGATGCGGTCGCCATCGTCATCGCGACGGCCTTCGCCAGCGGCGATGATGGTGCCGCGCTGCGGCTTCTCCTTCGCCGTGTCCGGCAGCACGATGCCGCTCTTTGTCGTTTCTTCCCGCGACGCCGGCTTGACGACGAGGCGATCAGCCAAGGGCTTGAGAGTGGTAACCGTATCCGCCATGGTTCCTGGTTCCTCCTGATGGGTCGGGGGCGGAGGAAAACGGGCGCCGCCCCACGTGACGGCCTCTGAAGAGGCCAGCCGATGAATGTGGAGTCATCCTAGCACAGGGGTTAGCACTCATCAAGGGTCGAGTGCTAAAACTTTGGCAAACGGATGGGTGCGAGTGCTAACGATATCAGCATCAGGCGACGCATCGACAGTAGGCGTGAGAGCCTGTGCAATCCCTCGGAACCGGCTAGAATGCCGAACAACCGGGGCCCGCACATAGTCCCGGTCTCACCGCTCGGCAGCGGACGCATGGACGGCGAAAGGATCACCAGTTGACCCATACCCGGACTCTCCAGGACTTCTTCGCTACCCGGGTGCGGGACGCGCAATCCTCACCGACGCTCGCCGTTTCGGAGAGTGTGCGTGCGCTCAAGGCCCAGGGTCTTGACGTCATCGATCTTGGTGGTGGGGATCCCGATTTCATCACCCCAGAGCACGTGCGGCAGGCCGCGACTGAC
>DASYWB010000416.1:0-10721 GCA_035936495.1 Thermomicrobiales bacterium | reverse complement strand
CCGCTGGTGCAGGGCAGGTGCGTGATCGGGCTGCTCCTGCATCAAGCGCGCTTGGAGAACATCGGCGAAGAGGTGATGGTAGCGGTACCATCGGCGCTCGTCATCTAGCGGGACGACGAACAGGTTGCCACGCTCCACGGCCTCCAGCATAACTCTGCCATCTTCCTGCCCGGTGACGGCATCGCACAGAGGACCACTCAACCGGTCGAGAATGGAGGTTTGTAGTAAGAAGCTGCGGATACGCTCGGGCTGGCGCTGCAGCACCTCTTCGACCAGATAGTCCAGCACGAAACGGTGGCTGCCGGTGAAGGATTCTATGAACCTGGGAACGTCCTCTCGCCCCCGCATCGAGAGTGCCGCCAGCTGGAGCCCCGCGATCCAGCCTTCGGTGCGGGTTTCCAGGACGGCGATGTCTCCCGCCGAGAGGTCGAGGCCCATCACTCCTTCGAGAAATTCGGCGGCGTCGGTGGGGGTGAAACGCAGGTCTGCGGCGCGCAGTTCGGTCAATTGGCCCCGGCCGCGTAACCGGGCCAGGGGTAGGTGTGGATCCTCACGGGTGGTGATAGCCAGGCGCATCCGTGGTGGCAGGTGCTCGATCAGAAAGGCGAGGGCATCGTCAACCGGTTTGGCATCAATCACATGGTAGTCGTCAAGGATGAGGATGAAACTGTCCGGGAGGGCGGTGATCTCATTGAGCAGGGCCGTCAGGATCGATTCGATGGGCGGTGGCTGCGGGGATTGGAGCCCACCCAACACCCCTGCTCCGAACTCCGTCGCCACCGTCTGCAAGGCAGCGACCAGGTAGGTCAGAAAGCGTGCGGGGTCATTATCCGCTTCGTCCAGCGACAGCCAGGCGGTCGGTCGCTCACAACCAGCGACCCATTCGCTGACCAGCGTGGTCTTCCCAAAGCCCGCGGGGGCGGAGATGAGGGTCAGTTTGCGGTCCATGCCCTCGTTCAGGCGCTCGATCAGGCGGGGACGAGGGATAACCTTGGGCCGGGGCGGAGGGATATAGAGTTTCGTGACTAAGACTGATGTAGACATCGATTCTATTCGCCCCCAGCACCTGATCACGGGAATCTGGATGACTGAGCATAGACTCTCTAAGCACGTTGCTCAAACCACACGTCGTCACCACCGTTAGGATAATCGGCCAACCGTTCTTGAGGTCATGCTGTCTGAAATCAGATTTGTCGCGCTGTCTTGAGGCAATCGGACGTTACGTTGTTCACAATCGCCGACTAATCCGGTCAACGAGACACCGGAGGTCCACGGGGTTGCCATGCCGATCTCGGCTGCATCCCTTGTTAGGCCAGGAGGTAGAGGTACGCGACGTGCGGTCCCTCCTGAAGCCGAGAACGGCAGACGTCGGCGCGGGAGTATTGTGTTATGTCGCGAAGGGGGTCCTGTGACGGACCAAACTCTACATCCAAGCAGGGGCAATGACAAGCACATGCCATATTGGTGATCTTCGTATTTGTTCGTATTTAGAAGTACCCGTGTTTACCTATGACCGTAGCGGTGGTTGCTCCCATGCTTGGAGCATGCCGCACGGACAGCGAAGCACTCATGACGCTTATGGAACGAACTCACTGGAGGCATTGCCCGGCACACGAACCAAGCGGTATACCTCCTTAGATTACAATTTACTCTGACCAAACGGGGTTCTAAAGCCGGAGCCAGGCATTCGCCCGGCTCCGGCCAGTAGGTGTAATCGCCGCTCGGTCTTCTCCGGTCCAGCCTGGCCCAACGCGTCTAGCGGTATCGTGTCCGAGGCAGGGTACCCGGCGATGGGGCCGCCGCAGTGCTACACTTTCCGCCACAAGGTCTAGAGTGGTCAGCCACCCTTGTGTAAAGCGGTCAGAATTTGAGGAACCGTGTGCGTACGCGCCCGTAGCTCAGCGGATAGAGCGCTTGCCTCCGGAGCAAGAGGCCACAGGTTCGAGTCCTGTCGGGCGTACCGAAAAAGTCCACAAGGACGCGGGAAACGGTCGCCACTCAAGGCGGCCGTTTCTCATTGTGCGAGAAATGTGGCCATTTTGTGGCCATGCGGCCCCTGAGGCGTTCCGCATCCGCTCGCGCCGATGCGACAGCGAATCCAGCTGCGCTTCGCTAGACGAAGTTGACTAGGAAATACCCATGCTCCAGATAATGGTACGTGAGGACATAGTAGCCCAGCCCCACGAACAGGAGGACGGTTACTCCCGCATTGACCCAGATACCTCCTCCTCGCGAGACAGACGAGGAGAAGAGTGCCGACAGCCCCACGGAAAGTACGGCGATCACCAGCAAGGCAAAGAGCAGATTGAGTTCGTTGGTTTCCACCGCGACCGGTTCGACAGCTTGGATGGTTAGTGCCACAGCATACATGTCGTCTCCTATCCCTGTGGCCCGTCCGTGTTTAACGCCGCGACAATAACCGCCCCACGTCGCGGATACGTTTGTCATACCTTATCTGGTTGATGGCGCGCAACGTACATCTTCTGACGGCCTAATCTGGCATGAGCAACCGCACACCCACTGGCGTACGCTCAGATCGATCCTTGATCAAAGGCCGACCTGATGTGCGTATGGTATCAGGGACAATTCGCGCAACACGACCGTTTATTGTGCTGTGATGAGAGGTGTTCGGCCATGCTCGCTGGTACATCGACCGTGGTGGATCAGTTGGAGGCCGCAGGTTCGAGTCCTGTCGGGCGTACCAAGTCTGAACACCCCCGTAAACCGCCAGCGTGGCGGGTCCGCTCCCCCTGTCAAAGCCAACCGCCTCCAGGTTACCAAGTCAAGCGGTTCGGGCCCGCCACGGCAAGTGGTCGGGTCCTACGGACACTCGTGATGGGCATGCCTTTCGCACACTCAGCATGGTGTGGGGGGCGGGCGTAAGGGATCACCTGTCGGACCGAGGGCCACAGCTCACCGTCGCTCGCGCCTTTGGCGCGGTTGGCCGGACGACCTGGCTCTGGCGTATACTTGGCTTGGATGGTGAGTAGTGAGTTGGGACCGGGTCAGGCCACCTTCTTGACGGTTTGGACGGGGCCAACGAGACTTTCAGGGAGTCGTCAAAACTGCGCCGTGGCGCGGAAGATCGACCAAGCAACGCGGGCCGCTAGCTCAATTGGCAGAGCAGCTGACTCTTAATCAGCGGGTTGTAGGTTCGAGTCCTACGCGGCTCACCCGAGAAAAGCCGATGAATCCGGGCAAAATGACGGGGCGAGGGAGTGATGTCCTCGCCCCTTCGTCATCTTTTACCCCAGTGTTTACCCCAAAACTCATGAGGTAGTTCCAGAGCTGCTAGGCGTGGTCCGTGAGCAGCTGGTCCATCAGGTTCGCGGCTTCGCGCTGCATGACGGGCATCACATGCGAGTACGTGTCCATCGTCAACGCGATCTGACTATGCCCCAGTATCTCCATGACCACGCGGGGCGGAACGTGCTGGGCGAGCAGCAGAGATGCGCAGGTATGCCGCAGGTCGTGCAAGCGCATCGACGGGAGCCCAGCCCGGTCGAGGATGGCATGGAACCGCCGGACGATGTTTCGAGCATCGGCTGGGGTGCCGATCGTCGAGGGGAAGATAAGGTGATGTCTCCCGACCGTCACCGGCGAACACGCCCTCCAGTCCTTGGCAGTCCTGGTACACCCGAAGGGCCTGGGATGAGGCCGAAGTCAGGCATGCGGCGTTAGGCTAGAGGCGCTTCGCCACAGGCGGAGATTGTGTCATGGCTGCATGCCCCCTATCGGTAGTTATGCGACCTTGGGACGATGGTCTCCAGCACGAGCTCTTCCGTCGCCTCGGTTGAAACCTCGGACTCGTGGCGTTCCAGCTCTCGATCGAGGTGAGCGCGGGCCTCGGCCAGCGCGCCGAGGTTGATCGCGCGGAGGTTGATCGTGTTACCGCGACGCTGCAGCTCGCCGTCGATGAGCAAGAATGGCTCGCCGCGCACCAACAGCCGCCGCTCCTCGTAGAGTCGGAGCGAGACGACGACGTTGACCAGCCCATGTTCGTCTTCCAGCAACAAGAACGTGATGCCCTTCGCCGTTCCCGGCCGCTGCCGACAGACCACCAACCCGGCAACGCTGATCCGCATGCCATCCGGCAGATGACCCAGATCGCCAGTCGTCGCCAACCCCGCTGGGAGATGCGATCGTAAGAGGTGAAACGGGTGCCAGCGCGGGGAAAGGCCCATCCCCGCGTAGTCAGCGGCCATTCGATCCCAGGCGGGCATCGGTGGCAGCATGACCATGTCCTGTTCGACCGGGAGATCGAGCGCGAGTTGACGACCACAACTCCTCTCAGCGGGCGCGTTCCTTCCCGTGCCGAAGGTCCGCGCGGGAAGGAACAACCCGATCTGCCACAGCGCCTCACGACGCCCTAATCCGAAGCAATCGAACGCGCCAACGCTGGCCAGCGCGTCGGTCGCTTCCTGCCGGAGCGGGACACGCCGGATGAGATCAGCCAGCGAGCGGTAGGGTCCGTGAGCCGTTCGTTCCACAACGATCTGCCGCGCCGCCACTTCGCCAAGATGCTGGACGTAGTTCAACCCAATCCGTACGCCGTTGCGCGCTTCAATCGTGCACCGCTCGGCACTCGCATTGACGTCCGGCTGGAAGACCCGGATACCCCGGCGCTTGCCGTCATTGATGAGGACGTGCGACGGATAGAATCCCATCGGCTGATTGTTGAGCAGCGCGCACAGGAATTCGGCGGGGTAGTGGTACTTGAGCCAGCAGGATTGGTAGGCCAGCACCGCGAACGAGGCCGCGTGCGCCTTCGGGAAGCCATACTCCGCGAAGCCCAGTAGCTTGTCAAAGACGGTTTGGGCGACATCCAGATCAACCCCCTTCTCCAGCGCACCATCCCGGAATTGCTCCCAAAAGCGGCGCATCGCCTCCAGCGAGCGCTTGCGCGAGATCGTCCGCCGGAACGCGTCGGCCTGCCCGGCGGTGAAGCCAGCCATCGCCATGGCGACGCCGATGACCTGGTCCTGGTAGAGCACCACGCCCAGCGTTTCCTCCAGCACTGGGATCAGCAGGGGATGGTCGTAGCTGGGCTGGTAGGCGGGATTGACACGGCGCTCGACATAGGGCGAGACCGCGCCGCCGATGATCGGGCCGGGACGGATGATCGCGACCTGCACGGTCAGGTCGTCGAGGCTCCGTGGTTGCGTCTTCAGGAGCGTCTGAATCTGGGCCCGGCTCTCGATCTGGAATGTACCGAGGGTATCCCCCGCGCAGATCATGTCGTAGATACGCTCGTCGGTGAAGTCGATCCGGGCCAGATCAAGCTGGGGAGCATCAGGGCGTGTCGCGGCGACCAGCTCAAGACATTCTTCGACCATCGAGAGCATCCCGAGCGCGAGGAAGTCGATCTTGACGAAGCCGGCATCATCACAGCCGTCTTTATCCCACTGGCACAACCATCGCCCCTCCATGGCCGAGGGTTGCATCGGCACCAGATCGGTCAAGGGGGAAGAGCAGACCACCATGCCGCCGACATGCTGCGTCACGTGACGTGGGAAACCCGCCAGCTCACCGGATAGCTCGGTCAGAAAGCTCCACGGCGGGGCGTGCTGGCGTGACGCATACTCCGGAATGCGGGCCATCTCTCCGGCGAGATCCCCGGCCGAGCGTGGTTCGCTGAGCCGGGCGATGCGGTCGAGATCGGCGGCCGGCAACCCCAGCGCCTTGCCGACATCACGAACCGCCGACCGCAGCCGGTAGGTCGAAAAGGCGCAGATCAGAGCGGCACGGTCCGGGCCGTAGACCTCATGGATGCGAGCGATCAGCCGCTCGCGAATCTCGCGCGGGAAATCGAGATCGATATCGGGCACCGACCTCAGATCCTCGTTGAGAAACCGCCCGAGGGAGAGATTGTGGGCCAGCGGATCGCACGGCGAGAGCCCGATCAGATAGCAGACGATCGAGCCGACCGACGAGCCCCGGCCCCGTCCCGGTGGCAGGAGCATCGCTGCGCCTCGCCCCTGCTCGGCGCGCACCTCGGCGGCAACCTGCCGCGCGAGCTCGAGCAGATCACGATGGAGCAAGAAGAAGCCGGACAGCTCGTGCCGGGCGATCAAGGCGAGCTCTTCCCGCAGTCGCGCCTCCGCGGCATGGCGATTCGGATGGCCTTCCGGATAGCGCTCATGCAAACTCGCGGTGCAGACCTTGGCAAGGTACGCGTCCGGCGTCATCTGATCCGGAGCATGGTAGGCCGGGAAGTGATAGGCCAAGTGTTCCGTCAGATCAAACCCCGCGCCGCGTGCGGCGAGCTCGAGCGTCGTCCGGAGCGCGGCGGGATACCGGCAGAAGAGCCTAGCCATCTCCTCGGCGGAGCGGAGGGCAAACTGGCTATTGGGGCGGCGCGCGCGATGGCTCGTGTCGAGCGTGGCGCGCTGCCGGATCGCGACGAGGGTGTCTTGCAGCCGGTGCCGCGCCACGTCGTGGTAATGGACGTTGCCGGTCGCCGCGTAGGGCAGGCGCACCCGTTCGGCCAGCCCTACCATCCGTTCGACCCGCGCCGTATCGCCATAGACGAGGTTGTGCTGCAGTTCGACGACGACGTTGTCCGCCCCAAACCAGGCGACGTAGCGCCCGAGCAGATCCTCGGCCTCCCGAACGCGCCCGGCGTCAACCAATCTCGCCAGTTGTCCCCGGCGGCAGCCGGTCAGGAGGATGACCCCCTCGGCGTGCGTTTTGAGTAACGCCGGATCAAGGCGCGGTGCGCGGCGCGCGCCAGTGTCCGGCCACGCCTGTCCCGCGAATGGCTCATTCCCGATCTCGAAAGGCTGACCCGGCTCGCCATCGAGGGCAACGCCTGACGCGGCGTGATGGTGGGCGGCGGTGACGAGGCGGCAAAGATTGGCATAGCCTTGTCGACTCTCGGCCAGGAGCGTCAGGTGCGTCTCATCGGTCAGCGTCACCTCAAGCCCCATGATCGGCTGGATGCCCGCCGCCCGCGCCGCCCGCGCGAATTCCTGGGCGCCATATAGGCCATCGTGGTCCGTGATGGCTAACCAGCGATAGCCGAGCTCTGTCGCGCGCCCAATCAACTCCTCCGGCAACGACGCGCCATCCAAGAAGGAGAACGCGGTATGCAGGTGAAGCTCGGCGTATTCAGGCCGTCCGCGCATAGCCCCTCACGTCCCATACTCCTGCGCGTACCATTGGTCCTCGACCAGATCGTGGTAGACCGTGCGGATCACGCCATTGGTGAGCAGCAGCCGGAAATACAGGCGGCAGATCGGCTTCCGCCACCATTCGTCCTCAACGAGCCAGGTGTCACAAACTTCCTCGACCTGCACCTGCCGGCCCCGCTCGACCACGACCCGCGGCGCGCCATCCGGCCGCTGGCCGAACGCCTGGACCGGCACCGGCTGGTTTAGGGCTCGAAGCTCACCAGCGCGTGCCGGCGCTCGGGGATTCGTGACCACGGTTCCACCTCCGTAATCCGGTAGATCGGCGACGCACCGTAGCGCTGCTTCAGTTGGCGGATCGCTTCCACGAGCGGCTGGGGTCGGCGCGGGCGCCAGTCCGCGAGCAACAGCTCCTGCCGCGCGACGGCACTGGTAATCCCCGTCAATTCCAGCGATAACGCCGCGATGATCCCCGGAATCTCAATCGATTCCAGCCGCAGGGCGATGCCACGCGCTAGCCGCTTAGCATTCACCGGCTCTCGCTGGGCCAGCACACGTTCCCAGGATGTCCCGTCCTCGAGGTGGGCGCGAAGCCGCGCCTGGCGCACAGCGCGACCGCGCAGCTCGGGACGCCGAAACGCGCGCTGCACGACCCGGTCGACCGCGACGAACAATGCATCCCGGCTCGTCACGGGGGCGGGCAGATCGAGCCGGGCGGTGACGATTGGGGTCTGAGGGGTGGGATAGACCGTCGCGTCGGTGGTGTCAGATTGGCCCACCGCAAGCCGCCAGGCCCGCTCACCCGCCGGACCAAAGCGGGCGGCCATCGCCGATTTCGGCAGGGACACAACGGCGCCCAGCGTTCGCAAGCCAAGTTGGTCCAGCAGCAATCCCGTTTCCGGCGCGAGTGGCAGCCAGGATGCCGGGAGCGTCGCCAGCCGCGTTGGCACATCCGGCGCCGGAATATGCTGAACCGCGCCGGACCGGGTCTGCCGTGCCGCGGCCCAGGCGGCGAATTTCCCGGGCGCAATCCCGACCCGCGGCCGAAGCGCAGGCGTTATGGCTGCCAGGAGATGTTCCCCGGCGACCACCGGGGCGCCAAGCAAGCGCTCGGTACCGCTCAGGTCAACGTAGCATCGACCCGGCACGCCGGCTTCTACCAGCGGACTCAGGTCTGCCAGGCTCGCCAGCATCTCCGCCGCAACGTCACTCTCGTGAGCGGGGTCGCGCTCAACCATCACGAGGTCAGGCACGAGCGCCGCCGCCTCACGGAGTGACATCCCCGGCCGGATCCCACGCCCGGTGGCTTCCGGTGAGCAATCGATCACCTGGGCACGCTGACCGGCCGGCGGCCCAAGGACGAGAGGAATACCATCGAGTTCGGGGCGGACCAGCAACGCGACCCGGAGTGAGAAATGGGGCACCAGCACACAAGCGATCACGATGTTCCCTCCTCGTCTCTTGACCCCATAATCAGAGCCATCACGAGGATAGAACATATGTTCTAATTACGCAATCCCTTGACCAACGTGACAATGAGGCACATCAGGCCAGGCTCAAAGCCACAACAACCACATCTCTTTGTGCCGAGCCTCCAGCGAGCCTTCCAATCGCCATCCACGTGCGCTGCGCGGCTCGTCGCCCCCTGGCACCGTCGCGACAGCACGCGCTCGCCATCGTCAGCCTTGCCATTCCCGGGTCACTGCCGCGGCGGCATCGTCGGTCGAGGTGGCGGTTCACCGGAGCCGCCTTCCAATCGCATGTCGATCGCCAAACTGGAGCGGTGCAGCGCAGCGCGATAGAACCATGGGGCCGCGAGGGAGACATAGATGCGCCCCTCGAGATCATCGATCAGGCGTTGCGGTATGCCGCTCGCGCCAAACCGCGCCCCCGCCAGTGCCCCTGCTATCGCACCGACCGCATCCGTGGCTCCCCCGGCCCGCGCGGCGGCGAAGACCGCCTCTTCAAAGCGGTCCGCGCGCATCGCCGCGACAAAGGCGGACGCCACGCTCTCGCGCGCGACAGCGCCCGTTCCCAACCGCGACATGGTCTCCGTGATGGCGGCCATCCCGTCAAGCTCCGAGACCCGGCCGAGAACCTCTGCCAATTCCCCCGTCTCCAAAAAAGCCGCGGTTTCGCTCGCCCACGTTGGCGGAGGCACGTCTCGGCCCGCCAACTGTACGCCAAAGGCGACCGCGGTGGTCGCGGCGATCGCGGCCGGACTGCCGTGGGTCAAACGCGTCACGGCCTCCGCGGCCTCCTTGAGCCACCCATCGTTGAACGAGCCAACGGACGCCAGTAAACCAACTGGCACGCCACGGGCCGCGACATCACCGGTCGCCGGGCCATCCTCATCCAGAGGTACCCGGTAGACATCGTCCACTGACGCCCGTTCCAGTGCCGCTCGAGTCGCGGCACTCAGCCACTTACGCGACTCGCCCTTCGCCAAGTACTGCAATCTAGCACCGATATTGTCAGGATCGATCTCTCCCCGGTTCGTCGTCATTGACTCCACGATACAGAGCGCGAACTCCGTCTCGTCGGTGAATTCCCCTGCCTTTGCCCCTGATTCGGCCAACCCGTCCCTCGCTAGGAACCGATCAACCTCGCCATACCGCTCCCTGATCGCCGCCTGGCTCATCCCGACCAGCGGCATTCCCAGGGCATCGCCAATCGCCATACCGAGGAGTGCGCCAAGGAACCGGTCCTCGTTCGTGCCTCGCATTTCCCGCCCCCCATGCATCACCATGATCCTGCCACCTCTCCGTCGATCCGTGATACCCTGTTACCTGCCCAGGCCACCCGACGTAAATACGCCGCATGCCCGCTAAGTCGTGGCGCTGTGATTCAGTCACTTTAACTGACCGGCAATTCTGTCATGTATCGGCTTGAACGGGCTGCGCCAGGGATGGTGAGGGACGGGCCATCCCGGTGAGGGCGATGGTCGGGCCAACGGTATCGGCGACGATGCGGTATCCGGCGCGTCCGCCAGCGCTGCATTGGCCGCCCAGGCCATCTCCGTCGCTCGCCGCCGCACGGCTGAGTCCAGTGTATGTGCGGGGTGACGATCCCAGTTGCTACTGTCCAGGGCGGCGCCCCCTTCCCATACCCCGCCACGTTCCGCCGTAGATAACGCGCCGAGAGCCCGCATTTTCCGGCAATAGGCGACCGTGAACTCTCGACGCTCCACTAAACTTACGGCGCTTACAGCGATCTCGCCGGACCTTTTCGGTCTTGTTTACTGTGAGACTCGTCACGGGGCGACATTTCCCCAAGCGAACTGCCAGTGTCTAGGTCATGGCCAATCAAACAGCCAATTGACACCATTGGAGGATGAGAGTAGGCTGCAGTCAGCCGCCGAAGTGGCAGTTGCGTGATCTGGATGATTCCGAGGCGGCCGATTCAACCAGATTGAAGGATGAGCAGCGGCACGAAGCCGCGGCCCGACCGTCGGGTAAGCGAGCGACCTCAAGGAGGAGGACATCATGACCGACGAACGCGTAACACGGTTGATCAATGAAGCGTCGCGGATGCGCTACTCACGGCGAACAATGTTGCACCGGGCATCCGCCCTCGGCCTCTCCGCCTCGG
>DASYWB010000415.1:0-4750 GCA_035936495.1 Thermomicrobiales bacterium | reverse complement strand
CCGAGCGGTTCCCACCACGCTTGTCCCTCAGTGTCGCCACCATGAGCGAATCAACCGCGGGTATCAGGAGCTATGATCGTCCGCGTCCCCAGGGCGATCGCCGGGAGCGGGGTGCCGGCCGGCGCCACCGACGGGCGGCCGGGCAGTCCCGGGCAGGGGGCAAGCACAGCACCCGACAGTCTGGCCCCGATCATCACCGGTCCAGGTAGTAATCTCGGCACCAGGTCCGGGGTGAAGTTCGCTACCATCGGTGTTGAACCGAGACCGGTATCAGAAACCCTATGGCAAAGGCGAGGACCGGGCGGTGCCAGGCCGACCAGGGCGTGCCGTGTCCGACTACACTCCCGGCTGTCCCTGGCCGCGTCACCCAAGCGGGACTCCTGTTCAGGACGGCCTCTAGCCCGCGCCGAACCCGGCGGCGCAGCGGTGGGTCCTCCCAGCACATGGCGGTGCGCCCGGGGCCATGACGTCACCCTCCCGGCACGGCCGCGACACATCGAGAGAGGGTGATGCGGTGCATCGCCCTCTCTCATTCCACCCATCTGCGCAGAACCCGCACCCGCCACGCCACACCCCCTCGCCCAGAGCGGCAGCGGCGCGGGGGTAGGGATCCCGGAGGTCAGCGAGGACCGTGGCGCGATGCGGTGCATCGCCCTCCTCTCAAGCCAAACACGCTCGAAGAGCCCGCCAACGCCCTACCAGCGCCCCGGAACCCTACTCTGCTACTGCTCTGCCGCAAGCTCCTCGAAGACCTGCTCCATGGCGATCTGCGCTTCTGCCGCCGCCTGCTCGGGCGATGTGCCGCTGACCACCACGGCCTGCGCCATGTCGGCCAGGATGAACCGTTGGAAGACCGCGCTCAGCTGCGTGAGCAACAGCGGTGTGGCCTCCGCCGGATACCATTCGCGCCGCCCGTTCTCAATGATCTCGGGAAACGGCTCGAAGAACGGCCGAGATTGCCAGAACTCCGCCTCGACGAGGTCCTTATAGACGGGATACCAGCGGCCACCCACCTCTTCGTAGACGGCCTGGAGGCGCTCGGGCTCCATGATGTACTCGATCAGCGCCTTGGCCGCATCGATGTTGGAGCTCTCTTGGAAGATCGCCCAGGACCAAGTGCCGATGAGGGGGAAGGATCCGGCGGTACCCGCGGGGAATGGCGCCTGGGTCGTATTCCCCAGCAGCTCTGGATCGTTCTCCTCTAAGAACGCGAAGATCGACGCCGGGTTGAATGTAAACGCCACCTGCCCAGACTGATACGCCTTGTTGTTCGAGGAGTCATCCCAAGCCGTAGCATCCGGCGGGATGAGGCTGTCTTCCCACCAGCGCTTGATCCGGGTCAACGCTAAGACCGTTCCGGCATTGTCGATCGCCGGATTGCCCTGCTCATCAACCAGCGTGCCTCCCTCGGCAAAGATCATCTGTTCGACATTGGCCACCGCATCCGGGCTCCGGCCCAGCGCCAGCCCAATCCCAAACAGGCGCGGAGGATTATTGATCTCCCGAGCCACCGCCTCCAACTCATCGAGTGTCGCGGGCGGAATGCGGGTCCCGGTGGCTTCTTCGACAAGATCGAGCCGGGCGTACATCACGGAGACATCCGTCTCCATCGGGATCGAGAATGTCTTCCCGTCGACTTGAACATGTGGGAGCAGGGGTTCCCACATACCGCCGGCTTGATCCTTGATTCGGTCGAACAGGTCACTCAGGTCAACCAACCGGTCTTGAGCCGCGTAGAAATGCGTGAGGTCACCCTGCATCATCGCGATGTCCGGCACCGCCCCGGCCTCGACCGCGGTCGCCAGCTTGACTTGGTAGTCGGAGCCTTGCTGCGGTACATACTCCACATTGACGCCGTTGGCCTCACCCCACTCATTCATCTGAGCGGCGAGCAACTCATCGCCCTCGGTCGTAAACGAGACAACACCCCAGACGGTGAGATCGCCACTGAATTCCTGGGCGCCGGCATGACGCCAGCGGCCAGCCTGGAGCGCGGCCGCCGCAGAGAGACCGGCAGTCCCCTGGAGCAGACGCCGCCGGGTCAGCCCGGATGGGCGACGGCCCAACTGGTAGTGATTCTTGGGAGCACGATTCATCGCTTCATTTCCTCCTGCCGCGAGAAGCGGCACGCGGCACCATCTCGGGACGGCACCTATAGCTGAGATCAATACGTCAAGACTGAACTCGCGCCACCTCCCTCCCCGGTAATTACCTCAACACGTCAATTGGTTAACCCTTGATCGCTCCACCGGCCAACCCGGACACCACCCACTTCTGGGCGACGATGTAGATAAGGACCGGCGGCAACGCGGCGAGCAGCGACCCCGCCATCAGCGGGCCCCACTGGAAGACGTCCCCCTTCACGAAATCGGCGAGACCAACGGGAACCGTCTTCTGGGAGTCCCGGCCGATCAGCAACAGCGCGAAGAGGAACTCGTTCCAGGCCTGCGTGAACGTGAACAGGGCGACGACCGCCAGCGCCGGCAAGGCGAGCGGGATAAAGACGGAGATCAGCGCCTGAAGCCTATTCGCGCCATCCACCAGCGCCGCGTCCTCGAGGTCGGATGGGACCGTGTTGAAATAGGAGATGGTCAGCCAGGTCGAGAAAGGAACCGTGAAGATCAAGTAGATGACGATCAGCCCGACCGCCTTATTCGTCAAGTGTAATTGGATCGCGATTTGAAACAACGGAATGAAGAGAAGCGCGGGCGGCACGAGATAGGTCACGATCGTGGCGCGTGCCATGAAGGCCCGCCCGAAGAACGATAGGCGGGTCATGGCGTACGCCGCCAACACCGCGATGATCATCGCGATCACCGTCGTGCCGGTCGCGACGAGCAGGCTATTTCGGAAATAGATCAGGAAATCGGTGTGCCGGATTACATCGACGTAGTGCTGGAACGTCACGCGTTTGGGGATGATCGAAACGGCGGTATAGATGTCCTTGTTGGGTTTGAGCGATGTGGCAATGATCCAAAGGAAGGGGAAAAGCGTCCAGGCGGCGAAGATGGCCAGACCCGCGACGAGCACGAGGTTACGAACACCGCGGCGGCGCAGGCGCGTGATCAACGTCCGTTCGGGACCATGATAGGTGGCGGATGTCGCGCTCACGATACGCTCCTTCCCGGCCTTACGCCTGAGCCTCAGATGAGAGCATGCGCTTGGTCAAGAAATAGATCACGACGATAAACAGCGGGAAGAACAGGACCGAGACCGCGGCGGCCATCCCCAACTGGCGTGCCCCCGCGATGCCGATCTCGTAGGCGAGCATCGGAAAGGTCATCGTCGCGTTCGCCGGACCGCCGCGCGTCAGCACGAAGATGAAGTTGATGCTGTTGGCCGTCCAGATCGTGGAGAGGAGGGAGGTAATCACGATCGCGGGGGTCAGGCCGGGGAGCGTAATGTCCTGGAAGCGCCGGAAGACGTTCGCGCCGTCGAGCGCGGCCGCCTCATACTGCTCGGCGGGAATCGCCTGCATGCCGGAAAGAAACATCATCGTATAGAACGGTGTTCCCTGCCAGATCGCGACAGCGATCACCGACCAGAGCGCGAGATCGGGATTAGCGAGGTATTGCGTCAGCGTCGTCGCCCCGAAGTACTCGACCCGGATCAGGTTGAACAGCCCATTCAGTGAGCCATCGTAGATCCAGCGCCAGGTAATCGCGACAATGATGGTCGGCATCGCCCACGGGAGGAAAAATAAGGCCCGCATCATCGTTCTGCCGGGGAAGCGCTCGTTGAGCAGGAGCGCCATGCACATCCCGAGGACGAGCTTGACCGCGACCGCGACGCCGGTATAGACGACCGAGATGCGAATCGAGTCGCGGAACACCTGGCTATATTGCTCGCCGACCAGCAACTCCCGGTAGTTCGATAACCCCACCCACGAGGCAGGTCGCCCCACCGTCTTCTGTTGCAGGCTGAGCCACACACCGGTGACGAAGGGGTAGGTCACGAGCCCAACCAAGACCAGGATCAGGGGCAGGAGAAACAACCATGCGATTCGCCAGTCGCGCCCTAGGAATCGATCGGCAGCCGAACGTCCGCGCGCTTCCGGTATCTGCTCGACGTCGCGCTCCGGGTGGGAGACGACTACGCTCATGGTCCCATTCCTCCCACGCGGCTCCGCGGCACCGGCCGGCCGGGCGGTCATCTTGCCCGTCCGGTGCAGGACAATCATGGTATGGGGCAACCAGCAAACGTGTCAACCGCGGCACACTTCCGCCCGAAGCGGCTCTCGCGTCTTCGACTCGCCTACGGTACCATGCGGCCCTCTTGGGGAGGATCTGTCATGGCAACGACACGACCAAATATTCTCTGGTACTGCACCGACCAGCAGCGGTTCGACACGATCGGTGCGCTGGGCAACTCGCACGTCCATACGCCGAACCTGGACCGCTTGGTGGCGGAAGGCGTTGCTTTTACGCACGCCTACTGTCAGAGTCCTATCTGCACCCCGAGCCGGGCTAGCTTCCTTACTGGTCGCTACCCGAGCGCCATAGGTATCAACACGAACGGCAATGCCTGGTTTCCAGCGAACGAAACGCTCGTGACGCGCGGTCTTGCCGATGCCGGCTACGATTGCGGCTTAGTGGGTAAGCTGCATCTCGCAGGCGCCTACCACGGTCGGGAGCCACGAGTCGACGACGGCTACACATTCTTCCAATACAGCCACGCGCCCCGCGATGACTGGACCCGCGGCCATGACTATGCGGATTGGATCCGAGCGCGTGGCGAAGACCCCGCGCAC
>DASYWB010000414.1:0-8310 GCA_035936495.1 Thermomicrobiales bacterium | reverse complement strand
GGCCCCCCGGGGGGCCCGGGCCCCGTTAACGGGTGCTCTCAACCAAAGAGGGTCAGTTGCTCGGTCGCCTTTGCAGCGAGCGCTGCATTAAGATCGGTGCGGACTGTAATGGGCGGAAAGAATGCCAGGAAGTCCGCTCGTTGCGGGAAGAGCGGGGCGAAGCGCTCGGCCGTCTCGTGCAGACGGCGTAGTAAGAAAGCAATGTTTTCATCGTCGGCATACTCGTTCACGAGGCCGAGTTCCCCGTCGTCTCGCTCATATATCTCAACTCGCTCGCCCTGCTGAACGGTATCCCCGAGGCGATCGAGCAGGCGCCGTAAGCGAGGTTGGCTCTTCGCGGTTTCAGGGTTAAGCAACGTCCATTGACTAAATTCGGAAACGGAGAGATCACGTTCACGGATTCGAACCGCGAGGGCGAAATAGTCCTCGCGGACCTTGGCGTCTTCTCCGTGGATGAAGGAGACGGCCGCCGCACGGAGGAAGTCCCGGAAGCAAGGCTCAATCCGCCGGCTGCGTAGTGAGCTCCCCTTCATGATCACGCTTCCGTCCTCCGCCAGGAGCGCGTAGTTCTTGAGCTTGAGCGAGAGCATCCCCTTGTACCGCCCGTCATGAGCCAAGCGAATGCCGTCGGGAAGGATTGAGCCGACGCCGTCGACGAAACAGATCTCCTCTTCTTCCGAGGCGACGCCGGCAGGCGGAACGAAATAGACGCCATCGGTATCTACCTCTATAGGATGAGCCTGGCGCCTGCCCAATTCGTCTACCACCGACCGGATCAGCTGTTGCCCGGCGAGTGTCACTTGTTCCGCCGCATCAAAATCGTTGAACAAGCCCCGGCTGTACCCGAGATACCCGTAAAATGAGTTGATCAGGACCTTGAAGCTCCCCTGAAGTCCCTCCCAGACCTCCCGATCGCTCGCGTTCGATTCTCGCGCCCACTGTTTCGCCTCTAGCCGGCGCCTCGTTAAGTCCGCGAGCATGGGCAATGAAGCACCGAGGCTGTCGGATGCGGCCGCTATTCGTTCTCGCAGCATAATGGACGGATAGAGGCTTTCCACATCGCACTTAACGACTGGGGAGAACGAGCCGACCGCCAGGAGCTCGGCGTGGCCACCGGGGTACGGGCGCGGGGGTTGCGCGCGGGGCAGGCCGTGTCGCTGATAGATGTACGAGCGAACCATGAGGTCGTTGATTTTTTCTCCAGGTCCGCCCGTGGCCGTGCTCTGGAGTGAGCGAGGAAGAAGCTGAGCCTGATAGAACTCCGTCGGGAGGGTAAGGCGAGAGAGCTGATCGACATCGTGAACGTCAGCGAGGTTGTAGGCCTCGAGGTCCTGCAGATTGCCATGCTGCCATGTCTCTCGTATGGCGCTTCCGGCTATTACCGGGCGCGCGTGATCCGGAAAGAGCACGGCCATCACGTTCTTTAGCGCGTAACTGCTCAGCCGGCCGGCTACGTCGTAGCGTTGGATCTGCTGGTACGTGTCGATGATGTGCCGACCTGAAATCGCCCCGGGTCGATACGGAAGCGTGAGCGGGCCCGCCTTGAACCGCTGTTCCCGGTCCCCGACCCAGAGCGGCGAGCCATCTCGCCCCCAGCGAACATCGAGGCCAAGCCGCTTCGCGCGCGTATGCAGGAACGGAAGATCGAAGTTGAAGACGTTATGCCCTTCGATCACATCGGGGTTCTGATCGATGAGCCAGGCGGTCGCTGCTTGAATGAGATCGGCTTCTCCCGCCTCGTTCGCGAAGAAGCGCTCCTGTCCGGTGGAAAGTCTCATCGCGATCGTGATGATGCTGCTTTCCGGATCGTCAGGATCGAGGCCCAGCGTCTCGATATCGAGTTGGAGGCGCAACAGCTCGTCGAAGACCATGCTCTTGAACAGCGTCTTGCCTGACCTGACCAGGTACTGCTCGGTTGGCGAACGGAAGCGGAAGAATGGCTCCGACGATTCTCGAGCCGCCCGAGCCGCATCGGAATACTCCTGCCACGAGGCAAAATCGACGAGATAGCACAGCGGGTGGTCGCCGCGGAGCCGTTGGATCTCGGTTACCCCGCGGAGAGATGTCCATGGCCCGGGTCGTTCCGCGATCAACCATGGATGGAATCGATCCTCCTCGCGGCGCACCGTTCCATCCACCTCTCGCCGGTAGAGCACTACGCTGGAGTCGCCCGCTTGCTCTACGGCCACGATGCCCGGCGAGGGATCTTGTCCGTAGAGGAGCTGGCGGGATGCTCCGGGATGAACGTTGTCCTCGGCCACCCTAGTTTCCATGCTTCCAGCATATCAGGGGGCGGCGCGTTCATGCGACACGACGGCTGAGACGTCGCGGCCGGCGGCCGGGGTGAGGCTGTCGTGACCTAAGTCCCATTGTTGCCAACACCACCCCTGCCTATCATCGGATGGGAGGCTTACAGGGTCTCAGCCGTCCTCGATACGCGAACTAGGCTGGTCTGTCCCTTAGGCGTAATAGGGGGTGAGAATCCACGCGTTCAGAGACCGGCGGTGCGACGACAACGTGTGAGAAGGACGGGGCAGGGATGCGGAGTGGCGGAAAGGGGTTCATCATCGCCGGCGTGGCGCTCGGTCTACTGGCGGTAGTCCTGGTGGTCGTGGCGCTTGCCGGTGCTTCACAGACCGAAGAGGACGTCCAACCTGAAGCGTTGGGATCCTATGTCGTCGCGGCGATGGATGTTCCCGCACATACCATTCTCACACCGGCGGATGTCACGGAAGTTGAGGTTCCGGCGGATGAGGTGCCTCCGGACGCCGTAACGAATATCGGCACGATAACCGGCATGGCATATCGAACGCCCTTGACCATGGACCAAGTGCTGATGAGCGCTCAGCTCGAGAACCCGGGGCTTAGTAACGACGTGAGCGGTGGTATGCGGGCGATTGCCTTGCCGGTGGACGAAGGCAGCGCACTGTACGGTCTCCTCGCGAGCGACGACCATGTAGATATCGTCTTCAAGGCTCGGCTGGACCTTATCCGGCTTCTGCCGGGAACCGTCGCCGAAATGCCCGTTGAGGATGCGGTAGCGAGTTCCAACGAAGTTGTGGGTGCCGACGACGACGTTCCCGCCTATCCCGCCACGGGCGACGAGGGGTCACGGGTCTTCGTTCGCGATGTGAGCGCCGAGTTTGAGCCGGTGGCGAAGGTGCTACTCCAAGATATTCGAGTTCTGCGCGTGGTGCGCCCCGGACAGAGTTTCTCGGCGGATGGGCAGCCGGTGGATCAGGTGGTGGTCGAGGCGCCAGCGGCGAGCGAAGACGCCGCCCGGGGTGCGCTGATTCTCGAAGTGACCGCGGAACAAGCCGAAGCGATCACGTTCATGCAGGATGCGAACCACACCTATCAGATCGTGGTCCGAGGCCGTGAGGATCACGATATCGTAAATACCTCCGGCATTACGTTCGAGATTCTCGCCAAGGACGAGGACTACGCACTCCCGCTTCCTGCCGCCGTCACGGTCGAGGAACCGCGGCCCGCGAGTCCAGAGGCGAGGAGCCGAGAAACCGTTTCGGGGATACCGCCACCGCCGGCAGTGACCGCGACAGGCGCCCACGAGGCGTCGCCGGCGGCACGATCCTCGGGTCAATAGCGGCCGTCGTCTCTCTTGGATCGAGGAGCCGCGAACGACAAGGATCCATATGCTGACGAACGGTACATCGCGGCGATGGAGGCGACTTCACCCGCGCGGAGCCTGATGACGATGGTTGGAAGCGCAAAAATACAAGTCATGATCGTAGACGACGTGCGCGAGAGCCGCGATAACGTCGCGAAATTGTTGCGCTTCGAGGACGACGTCGAAATCGTCGGTATGGCGGCGACCGGACAAGAAGCTATTGAGCTCGCGCTGAAGCTCGAGCCCGACATCATCCTCATGGATGTCCATCTGCCCGGCGTGGATGGTATCACGGCCACGACACGCATCGTCGGTCGCTTGCCAAATACCGCGGTCATCATGATGTCCGTCCAAGACGAGGCGGACTTGTTGCGCCGCGCTATGCTGGCGGGCGCCCGTGAGTTCCTCTCGAAGCCATTCAGCCTTGACGAGCTCGTGCAGGGCATCCGTCATGTACATCAGTTGGCCCAGTCGAACCGTCGAGTCGTGGGCGCCAGAGCCGGTGATCCTACCACCGACGGTGGCGGCCGGAACAAGCGGGCCAAGCTGATCACCGTGTTCAGCCTGAAGGGAGGCGTGGGGCGCAGCACGGTGGCGGCGAACCTGGCCATCGCCATGCAGGCCATCGGCGACGGCGACGTGACCTTGCTGGACGCCAATCTCCTCTATGGCGATCTTGGGGTGATGATGAACGTCGCGGACAAGCGGACTATCGCGGAGACCGTCAAACATTTCAATACCCTCGACAGGGACTTGGTCAGCGACCTGCGGATTCCTCACTCGTCGGGCGTCAAGGTGATGCTGGCGCCATCAACCCCCCAGCTTGGGGAGCAAGTGACGATCGATCACATGCACGCGTTGATGGAACACTTGATGACCCTCACGGACTATGTGGTGGTGGACACGCGTCCTTCGTTTGATGACATTACGCTCTCTCTGCTGGACCAATCTGACCATGTGATCTTGGTTTTGACGCGAGAGCTGACGGCGGTGAAGGGGGCCAAGCAGTATCTCGAATTGAGCGATCTTCTCGGCTACGACACCGACCGGGTGACGCTGATCGTCAATCGTGCCACGGCAGAAGCCGGCATTCCTATAGCGGACGTGGCGGCTAGTCTTCGGGGCAAGGTGGAGATCATGGTCCCTGACGATCCCCTACTGGCTCTGCGAGCGATCAATGAGGGTGTGCCGTTTGTTCAGAGCGCGCCGGAATCGGCATTGTCCTTGGCGATTATGAAACTCGCGACGCGAATGCTTGCTCATGAATCCGCTGGGATCGGGGTAGATGAAGCCGCCCCGGCATCCGCGGGCACTGGCCGCCGATCGCTCTGGCGCCGCTCGAGAGCGAGACAGCGGGTGGCCTAAGAAACCCGTGACGTTTCCGTGATCCCCCGCCATCGCTCAAAGGAGTTCCAATTGTCCCTCTTGAAAAGACTGAATACGCCGCCGGGCACAAGTACGCTGCCGTCGAACGGCCGCAACGCTGGAACTCCTGTACAGACAAGCCCGTCGCTGGACGGTACGCGCCGGATGATCGGCCACATGGTTCCGAACCAGGGCGCCGCGCCTTCAACGTCGGCACTGGCTGACCCTCCGGTATCAGGGCCTCCGACATCTCGCCTCACCACGACGCTGCAGGAGACCAAAGCCCAGACCGAGACGAGACCCGGCAGGCCGGCGAGGAAGCCTGACGAGTTCGCGGAGCTCAAGTCCCGAATCCAGAACCGGCTCATCTCCGAGCTCGATCCCCGGATGGACCTGTCGAATGCGGCAGAGGTGAAGCGGACGGTCGAGGAGACGTTCTCCGCGGTCCTTGAATCGGAAGGTATCTCACTCACACGGGTTGACCGCGTCCGCCTGTTCGAGGCCATTTCCGCAGAGATCTTAGGCTTCGGGCCGATTGAGCCATTGCTGAGGGACGAGAGTGTCAGTGAGGTCATGGTCAATGGCCCGTCACAAGTCTACGTTGAGAGGTCCGGCAAGCTCGTCTTGACGGACGTACGCTTCCAGGACGACGACCACGTCTTGCGGGTCATTGATCGCATTGTTTCTCCGCTTGGGCGACGCGTTGACGAGTCTTCGCCGACGGTTGATGCCCGGCTGCCGGATGGGTCCCGTGTGAACGCGATCATTCCGCCGATTGCCCTGAACGGCCCAACCATTACGATCCGAAAGTTTGCGACGGATCCACTCAAGGTCGATGATTTGGTGAGGTTTGGCACGTTTACCGCGGAAATGGCGACCTTTCTCAAAGCGTGCGTCGAGGCGCGGCTGAACATTGTGGTATCGGGTGGGACCGGCTCCGGGAAAACCACCATGCTCAATGTGATGTCCTCGTTTATTCCCGACGACGAGCGCATCGTGACCATCGAGAATGCAGCGGAGCTGCAGCTCCGGCAGGATCACGTGGTGCGCTTGGAGTCCCGCCCATCCAATATTGAGGGCAAAGGAGAAATTTCCATCCGTGATCTTGTCATTAACTCATTACGGATGCGTCCCGAGCGTATCGTCGTGGGCGAGTGCCGCGGAGGAGAAGCGCTGGACATGTTGCAGGCAATGAACACCGGGCATGATGGATCGATGACGACGGCGCACGCGAACACCCCCCGGGACACGTTAGCCCGGCTGGAAACCATGTGCCTTATGGCCGGCATGGATCTCCCGGTCCGAGCGATCCGAGAGCAGATCGCCTCCGCAGTTGACTTAATCGTGCAACAGGAGCGGCTTAAGGACGGATCGCGAAAAATCACCGCGGTGACCGAAGTTCAGGGAATGGAGGGGGACGTGGTGGTGCTCCAAGACATCTTCACATTTGAACAGAGTGGCATCGAGAACGGAAAGATCTCCGGCAGGATGAAGCCGACCGGGATTCGACCGAAGTTCATGGAGCGATTCGAAGCCTACAACATCTATCTTCCGCCCAATATCTTCGGGGTAGGGGAGCGGCTGTTCTAGACCCACCATGGGTGGAACGGCTGCGCTCTTCCACTGGGTCAGCATGGAGATCTTGTCGGTATGTTGATAATCGTCGCGTTGCTCATCGTTGTCGCGGCGTTCCTCCTGCTCGTCATCGGGCTGCGGTCACGCCGTCGCGCCATGACGCTTGACGAGCTCTCCGAGCGAATAGGAAGGTTTGCATCCCGCGAGGCAACGCTCGACGTTCCTGGCGGGGCCGGGAGTAAGGACCGTGTCAACCGTCTCGCCCGCGGCCTGGAAGATCTGACGCATGGCGGCTCCATGGCCGAGCGGGCTTCGTCGCTGTTGGCCCGTGCGGACGCGAAACTGACGGTCGGGGAATACCTGCTGCTGCGTTTAGGATGTGCGCTGGGGGGCTTCGCGCTAGGCTTCTTGTTCTTAGCGCGAAGCCAGCCGGCGTTGGCACTGCTTATCGGGTTGGTGACGGCGTTCATTGGAAGCATCGTGCCCTCGATCGTTCTTTCTCGCCGGGCCCGCAAGCGGGAAAAGAAGTTTATCGACCAATTAGGCGATACGATCGCGCTGATGGGCAACTCACTGCGCGCGGGGTACAGTCTGCTCCAGACGATGGAGATGGTCTCCCGGGAGACGGAAGATCCAATCGCTACCGAGTTCAGGCGGGTTATCCGGGAGATCGGCCTCGGTGTCAGCAGCGAAGAGGCCCTCCAAAATTTGATGCGGCGAATCCCCAGCCCTGATCTCGATCTGTTAGTCACCGCGATCAATATTCAGCATGAAGTCGGCGGAAACTTGGCGCAGATCTTAGGTATCATCGGTCAGACCATTCGTGATCGCGTGCGCATCAAGGGCGAGATCGCGGTGCTGACGGCACAGCAGCAGATATCTGGCTACGTGATTTCGGCGCTCCCGATCTTTTTGGCGGTTGGTATCTTCCTGATGAGCCCTGGGTATATGACCCCCATGTTCGAGTGGCCGTGGCTGTGCATGCCAATAGGCAGCCTATTCATGGCCATTCTTGGTTTCTTCGCGATGAAGAAGATCACCGCGATTGAGGTGTAGCGCTACGCGTCGAGCCTCACGCGGCGCGTTGAACTGGAGACGAAGGAAGCCACCATGGATCCCACGATTCTTCTAAGTCTTGCGATGGTGCTTATTGCTTGCTCACTTGTTCTGATAGGGATGAGCCGGCGGCAAACGGCGATTGTCGACGTGGATCAGCGCCTGTCCGGCTATGGCGGTGATATCGAGGGGCTCGAGGAGCGCGAGCTCTCTCGGTCGTTTTCACAACGGATCATCCGCCCGGCCATTCGCGCCAGTTCACGGAGGCTTGGGAAATTCGCCCCAAAGCGGAACGCTGAAGTCATCAAGCAGAAGCTTGATGCGGCGGGCAACCCGAGTGGATTGGGAGCTGCCGAGTTTGGTGGTTTGCGCCTACTCATGAGCCTCGGGCTGGGAGGCGGGGCGTTCTTGCTCTTGTCGACCACAGGCGGAGGGTCTACTCCGCTCCTCTTTGGTATAACTTTGGGCGTCTTTGGTTACATGATGCCAGGCATCTGGCTTGACAGACGTGTGAAGGCGCGGAAGAAAGAGATCACCTTGGCGTTGCCGGATGCCATCGACCTGCTCACTATCAGCGTGGAGTCCGGGCTCGGGTTCGACCCGGCACTGATGCGGGTCGCTGAGAAGTGGGACAACGCACTGACGAATGAGTTCACGAGGACGCTCTCCGAGATGCGGATTGGGAA
>DASYWB010000413.1:0-4071 GCA_035936495.1 Thermomicrobiales bacterium | reverse complement strand
CGTGCCGTTCTCTCCTACACCGGTGACGACCGCGATGTGCACGAATATCTGGAAGCGTCTTCGCTAGAAGAGGATGAGAGCGTTCTTCTCGTCGATCTGATCGCGCCCTCCAGTTCGTTCGGCGCCCCCGTGGACGCCCTGGGGGTGGTTGAGCTGGACGGCGATGCCGTCTTCAGCGAAGAACCCTCGCTGCCTGATAGATCACCCGACGACGGCACGGCGACGCCTCCGGAAGACGAGGGGCCGAACCGGCGCCGGCCGCGCCTCCCGACTGATGACGCCGCGGAAGAGCCAACCGAAGAGCCAACCGAGGAGGCTGAGCCCGAGGACGCCGTTGACGGCAATACGTTCACCAGCCCGAACTTCGGATTCTCCATCTCCTGGGACGAGGATGTTTGGGAGGTGACGGCGACCGCGACCGATCCGGACTTCGATCAGCTCGTCCTTGACACGCGTGACAGCTCGCTCTCGCTCTCAGGCACGACGGACTTTGACGGCGACGTCGGAGAGTGTCTCGAGGGCGTGACCGCTTTTCTCTCCGCCGGGACGGAGGCGCTGGAGATCGACGATATCGATGTCCTCGACGACGAGGATGGCGATCCCATTGAAGGCGAGGAGCGCGACCGCGCGTTCGTCGCCAACGAGTACACCGGCACCTTCGAGGGTGACGACGCCCAGTTTGTCTACTACGTGGAGTGCCGCACGCTGGTCCCGGAGGAGTCGGTGCTGGTCGTCATCCACTTCGTCCTCGACCCTGAAGATTATCCCGACGAGGCCGAAGCTCGCGAAGAGATTCTCGACAGGCTCGAAACCGAGGGCAGCAACGGGGGCAGGGACGACGAGCGGACACCGACACCGGAAGACGACGAAGCTACCGCGACACCCGAGGAGGATGACGACCCCACCGCGACGCCGGAGGATGCGGAGACGCCCCCGCCCGGCGACCGTGCCACCTTCGAGAGCGACGCGTACCCATTCACCCTCTCCTGGGACCCTGATATCTGGGAGGAAACCGCGAGCGATGACGCCGGTGTCGTCCTCACCGATGGTCCAAGCTCGCTCACGATCACTGCCGTGGAGGACTACGAAGGCGACTCCGTCGCTTGCGTCCAGGGCCAAGTCGATGAGATCGGGGGCGTCGAAGGGGTCACCAGCGTTGAGGCCGAAACCGGGGAAAACGGCCGCCGCGTCTCTGGTGGCAACAGCGAGCGCTTCTATGCGCTCTACCGGGTGACCGCCAGCGACGGCACATTTGGCGGTACGAACGACATCCTCGTCTACCTCGAGTGTCGCGCCCTGGTCGAGAACGACTCCGTCCTGACCATCACCCACATCGTCTTCAACCCGGACCAATACGAAGAAGAGGCCGAGCGCCGTGAAGACGTTCTTGGCAGCATAGAGATCGAGGGGTGATGAGGGAACGCGGCAGCCGCCATGCGCCGATGGTGACGCTGCCGGTTCCGTAGTGTCGCTTGCGGCGCCTGGCGTCCGACCGATCCGGTTCGCCGGTACCGGACCAGCAGAGACGGCCTGATGCCATGTGCATGAGTCAAGCCGCCCGTGACTCTCCGGATTCATCGTGACGAGAGCCACCACACGATGAGAGCCAGCGCGAGGCCGAACTCAAGAGCGGACGCCGCAGCGCCAGACCAATCGACGCCGTCTCGGAAGATGAGGTCGGCTCCGATGCTCAGAGCCGCGGGCACGGCGATTGAGAGCGCCACTCCGCCGACCTTCTGCCCACCGGACAGCCCGGCGAGGTACTCTCCAGTCCGCGCTTGGCGCCGTCGATGCCAGTCCATGAGAACCACCCTCCACTGGGTGTTACCCGCTGGCGGTGACCAATGTGACCATCGTTAGGCTGAACAAGCATCACGAACGCACCGAAGACGATGAAGAGGATACTCGCCAGCGGCCGCTGAGTGAAGGTCAGCCAGCCGCCGGTGGCAATCAACGCCAAACCGAAGACCAGGGTCAATATGGCAGAGAACGTGGCCATGGTTCCCTCCTGCTGATCCGCCTCGCGCCGTCGCCCCAAGCCGATTCTAACTCACGGCGACCAGCACCTTGCCGCCTCGCGCGGTGGTCGCGCGTTCGACGACGCATGCTTCATAGGCCTCGGAGGAAACCCAACCAGACCGCCGTGTTTTCGGACTGACATCGACCAGGAATTCGATATCGAGCGCGTCTGACACTCGGATCAACGTTGCCAAGGTCGGCACGTGGTCCCCGGTCTCCAACCGCGCCACCGCTGGCTGGGACGCCCCGAGCCGACATGCTATGCCTGTTTGCGAGAGGTCATGTTCTGCCGCACCGCGACCATCTCCTGTTCCCTGATCTCTCAGGTACAATCAGTGGCAGCCGTCGAAGCAGCCAATGAACCGGAGCACCACATGAAAGGCGTCTCTAGCCTCTCGC
Source organism: Thermomicrobiales bacterium (assembly GCA_035936495.1). Classification (GTDB taxonomy): domain Bacteria; phylum Chloroflexota; class Chloroflexia; order Thermomicrobiales; family UBA6265; genus DASYWB01. Next base: position 1,653 of record DASYWB010000413.1, on the reverse strand, counting down.
CCCGCGGTCAGGTGACGATTCCGAAAGCCATTCGGGAGGAGCTTGGCTTGCACCCATACGACAAAGTGGAAGTCCTGGTTGAAAACGGCCAAGCCACCTTGCGCAAGGTGGACCGGTCGCTGGACGACGTTGCCGGCAGCCTGCCTCCACTCGGTATGCCCGTCGAGGAAGCAATACACCGGGCGAAGAATGAGCGAGCACGGCGCTACCGCCAAAAGCACGGATGACGAGTTTCGTCGACACGAACATCTTCATCCGCCTCCTGACTCAGGACGATGCCGAGAAATCAGCCGCCTGCCTCGCCCTGTTCAAACGCGCCGAATCCAGCGCGATCTCGCTATCCACCAGCGAATCGGTCATCGCCGAGGTCGTATACGTCCTCTCGTCACCGGCTCTCTACCGGATATCTCGCCCGGAGCTTGTCGCCGCGCTGTCACCCGTCATCGCGAGCCGCGGCCTGGAGATCGAACACAAGGCGTCGATACTTCGCGCGCTTGAACGTTTCGCGGTAACGCGGTTCGATTTCGAGGATTGCCTGTCCGTCGAACATGTGAAGCGTAAACAGCTTGACGGGCTCTATAGCTACGATCGCGATTTTGACCGTATGCCGGAAGTTCAGCGCCTCGAACCATGAACATGGATCGCTGGGGGTAGGGACTCATGGCTGGATTTCTCTCCTGGATCCGGTCCAACTACCCGCTCGACGTGACGATAGTCATGCTGAACACCATGACGAAGACGCCGAAGATCAGGAACAAGATGCCGGCAACCGGCCGCCGCGCGAACGTCCGCCAGCCACCTGGCGCCAGTAGCTTCGCCATCGTCCCTTCCCCTCTACATTTCAGGAGATACCCACAAGAACCCGCAAGGTCGCAATCCACGGAGTGTGTCTCCGGCCGCCCGGATAGCGGACAACAGGTTCGCGCGCGGAACGGAGCCCTACCGAGCACCGCGGGCCAACACACGGCCGGCCCCTGTCGCACCAAACGGTCCGAGAGAGAAGCCACCTGCCCCTTACACGTTACCCCTTCGTCGCCCCGGCGGTCAGGCCGGAGATGTAGTTGTCGACGAAGAATGAGTAGGCGATGGCAACGGGAACGGAGCCGAGGATGCCGGCAGCCATCAAGGAGCCCCAGAAGTAGACGTCGGCGCGGATCAGGTCGCTGACGACGCCGACCGGGACCGTCTTCATCGCGCCGGTGCTCATGAAGACCAGCGCGTAGAGGAACTCGTTCCAGCCTAGGGTGAAGCAGAAGATGCCGGCCGAGAGGACACCCGGCAGGGCCAGCGGCAAGACGACGCTCCACATCGCGCGTAGCCGCGTCGCCCCATCGACCATCGCCGCCTGCTCTAGCTCGATTGGGATCGTCCGGAAATAGCCCATCAGCAGCCAGCCCGCGAACGGGATGAGAAAGGTCGGATAGGTGAAGATCAGCGACCAGTAGCTCCCGTAGAGGTCGAACCGCGTAATGACCTGGGCCAGTGGGATGAACAGCAGGGTCGGTGGCACGAGATAGGCCAGGAAGATGCCGACGCCGAGGAAGTTCCCGCCACGAAAGCGGAGGCGGCCCAGCGCATAACCGATCAAGACGCTACAGACCAGCGCCAGAATCGTCGAGACCCCCGTCACCAGGAACGTATTCCAGGTCCACC
>DASYWB010000412.1:0-2482 GCA_035936495.1 Thermomicrobiales bacterium | reverse complement strand
CTTGACGCCCAAGCCCAAGCCGGAAACGCCCGCGGTTCCCCGGCGGGAGAGGGCGCGGATGGATCCTTCTTGGGCTGGCATCGCCGGGGTCCTCGAAGAGATGTCAACCGATGAGGAAGAGGAAGCTGACGTCCTGGCCGCTGTCCGGGAGGACGAAGCGGCGGCTCTCATTGAGGCCCGGGAAGAACCTGCCGAGCGGGTGACCGCTCACGTCGTGCCGCTGGAGGACCGCTCCACGGCGCGAGAGAAGGACGAGACATCAGAGATCGGTGTCGAGCCAGCGGCCGAAGCCGTTGCCGAACACGCTGAGGATGTGGTGGAGCGGGCGGTTCCCGTCACTGCACCGGTCGAGACTCGGACCAATATCAGCGGGGTTCCGGACGACGTGGTCGCGGCGGCGATCTCTCACCAGCTCCGGACCGACGCGCGAGCGGCCAACTTCGGTGACCTGTGGATGGCCGAGGAGCGAGTCCCCCGCTTCAGCCGGGGCGACCTCCGTCGCTTCAAGGACTACATTCAGGAGCAGGACCAGCCGCTCGCGGACACCATGCTGGTCCAAGACATTCTGGGAGTCCGTCCAGGCACGCGGGACTTCGAGGTGATGCGCTTCGCGGTCAACTACCGGCTGTCCCGTGAGCACAGGGAATTCGACTTCGTCGGGACGAACGACCAGCGGTTCTGGAGCACCAGCAGCTTGCCGCAGATCGGCACCACGCGGCGCAAGGCCAACGAGATCGGCACCGATTACCGTTTCTTGCTTGATGAACTGCCCGACGAGCCCGCGTATCGCTCGGTCACGTCGGTTGACCACGTCGTCACGTTCTACGAGTACTATCACGGGCTGCTGCCCTACGACGCCGATATGCAGGCGCTGCTGCCCGGACCGTTGCTGCCCGATCAGCGTTCCGCCGTGTTGACGTTCGAGATGCCGCAGTCGTACACGACCTATCTGGTCGACCTGCGCTATCCGTCGCCAAACCGTGGCGGTTACATCCTGGGCCTCGATGACTTCTACGCGGAAAACCTCGTGCCCGGCGCCTTGCTCTCCATCGTCAGCACGGAGAATGACGGGCACTACCGGGTCGAGTACATCCCGACCGAGAACGAGAACGCCCGGTTGCTCGAGTTGGATGAGCGGCGTACTCCGCGCTACGTCTTCCGGCCGACCACGTATGCCGCTGGCGTCGAGCCGTCGATGCTCCTAACCGAGGAACGGTTCCCGAGGCTGGCGTCGGAGAAGCCCCTGGAGGAGAAAGTTCGGCGGCGCGTTGAATCGGTGCTCGCGGCGACGTTCGAGAGGATCGGTGACCAGAGCGACGCTCCCGGCTATTCGGCCACGCTGAGCGACCTCATGGCGGCGGCGAACATTGAACGACCGTTTTCGGAACGACTGATCCGCGCGACGCTCGAGAAGGATGAGACCGGGGCATTCGCGCGTGACACCGAAGGAACCGATGTCTATACCTACGTTCCCAGTAACTCCCGTTGACGACCGGGACGAACGCCTTACCGCCGCTCTTGAGGCGTTCCGGAATGAGACGATCCGGGCCGCTGACGTCGCCTGCCTATCCGACTTGCGACGGACAGAGGTCCCCGTCGTTGAGTCCGTCTGGGAGGATCTCTCGGAGGCCCAGCGGGTCTCTATCGTCCGGTGGATTAGCGAATTAGCCGAAGACCGGGTCGAGCTGACGTTCGGCCGATTTCTCCGCCTCGCGCTGGCCGACCCGTCCCCCGCCGTGCGTCAACTCGCGCTCGGTGCCCTCTGGGAGGATGAAGCCGCCGACCTGCCAGCAAGACTGATGACGATACTGCGCGACGACCCATCGCCGGACGTCAAGGCGGGGGCAGCCGCGCTGCTGGGCCGGTGCGTCGATCGCGTGGCCGGCCGTGGTGGAGATTCACCGGAGCGGCAGTTGCTCCGGTCGGCACTCCTCGCGTGCTGGCACGACCTGGATGAGGCGCCAGTCGTCCGGCGCCGAGCTCTGGAGGCGGTCAGTGCCTTTGGCGCCGACGACGATATCCGCCGGGCCATCGGGGACGCGTTTGACGACGGTGATGCATTGATCGCCGTGGGCGCCGTCCGGGCCATGGGCAGGACCATGAGCGCCGACTACTTCGGGACGATCCTCGCCGAGCTCGCCAGCGACGATGCCGAGCTCCGGTATGAAGCCGCCGTTGCGGCAGGCGAGCTTGGGGATGACAGGGCCGTGCCGGAGCTCGGCAACCTGATCGATGACCACGACCATGAAGTCAGAACCGCGGCGATCATGGCCTTGGGGCGCATCGGGGGAGCGACTGCCGCGCGGGCCCTGGCGGACATCATGGAGCGCGGAGAGGGAGCGGTAGATTCGGATCTCGTCGCTGAGGCTCTCGAAGAGGCGATGTTGGAGGTCGACCCGCTGCAAAACCCGGCGACACGGTGATGCGGGAGGCTCCGGCGGAGCACCTTCGATGTGCGGACATGACTGGGTGTAACGCCGAG
>DASYWB010000411.1:0-1627 GCA_035936495.1 Thermomicrobiales bacterium | reverse complement strand
GGCGACACTGAGGGACAAGCGTGGTGGGAACCGCTCGGACCCAAGTGAGGAACAAACCTCGAAGGTCGCATGTGACCGCGCCATCTGATGAGAGCAGCGGTGCGATATGCAATCGGCGATGATAGGGATGATGACAAACTCACCACTGGTATCTCCAAGACGCAAAGGAGTCGCCCACCATGCCCCGGGAACTGGTTGCCGCCGCACCCCGAACGCCGGTTATCCGGGAGTACGAGGATCCGGAGCTCGGGTCGCGGCAAATCCGGATCCGTACCACGTTCGCCTCTCCGAAGCATGGGACCGAGCTCGTCGCCTACCGCAATGATCCGGTCGCAAACCGGCCGTACGACCCGGCCTGGGGAGCCGTGATCTCGCATCCCGTCGAAGCGGGCCTGCAAAGCTTCCCACGACCTCTGGGTAACATGGCGGTTGGTGTTGTGAGCGAAGTTGGCTCAGAGGTCACCCGGTTCAAGGTCGGAGATCAGGTCTTCGGCCATTTCCCGATCCGCGAGACTCAGACCGTCGACGAGATGCAGGCCGACCTCCTGCCCGAGGCGCTCACTGCTGAAGCGGCCGTGTGCCTCGACCCTGTCGTCATGGCGTTGGCAATGCGCGATGCAGGCATCAAGCTGGGAGACCGGATTGCCGTCTTCGGGCTTGGCGCAATCGGGCTCATCGCCGTCCAGCTTGATTATCATGCCGGCGCCGACCGCGTGATCGCCGTCGATCCGCTCCCTAATCGGCGCGAGTTGGCGCTTGCCCTTGGCGCAGACGACACGCTCGACCCGCTCGCGAACGACGGTGACGTTGGCCTGGCGATCCGGCGCCTCACCGGTCCCAGCTCTGATCCGAGCGTTCCCCGACCACAGGTTCGTGTGGTCGGGGGCTATGTAGAACGCCCAACACAGACGAGTCAGCTCGGCGTTGACGTCGCCGTCGAGACCTCCGGGAGCGTCCCGGCCCTTCACCACGCGATCCGCGCTGCCCGGTTCGGCGGTACCGTCTGTGTCATCTCCTACTATGGTCGAGACGCTGCCGGTCTCCACCTAGGCGACGAGTTCCACGTCAACCGGTTGCAACTCGTCTCCGCGCGCTCCGAGAGCCTACCGCTGCGCGACGCCCCCGGATGGACGCTACGGCGCCTCGTCGAGGTGGCCCTGGGCTGGCTCGTGAGTGGACGGCTCCGGACCGAGGGGATTGTCACGCCGATTGTTCCGTTCGAGGAGAGCGCGGATGCCTACCGCGCCATCGATGAGCAACCGGAGCAGTCCATCAAGCTCGGCATCCGCTTTCCATAGCGAGCGCCGCTCGTGGCCTACGCGACGGCCCACTGCTCCCCCACAAAGGACGCGGCCTCGCGTATCGCTTCCTCGTATGGCCCCTCAACGCGGCACTCTATGCCAAACCAACCGTCGTAGCCGATCTCCTTCAGCGCGGCGAAGCCGGGCCGGAAGTCGAGGTGACCGCGGCCGGGTTGGAGACGATTGCTATCGGCAACATGGACGTAGACGATATGCCGTCCCGCCGCCCGAATGCTGGCGGCGATATCGGCTTCCTCAATGTTCATATGGAAGAAGTCAGCCATCGTCGCGATCTCCGGCCCGACCTGCTTAGCGAAGGCGACGCC
>DASYWB010000410.1:0-3063 GCA_035936495.1 Thermomicrobiales bacterium | reverse complement strand
TGCCACTCGGGTTCGCAAAGGGGTCGTAGTCCCGGCCAAACTCACACTCACATGCGGTCAGGTAGAGGGCTCCGTCCTCACCCTGCCCGGAGCCGGTCACGAGCAGTTCGGTATCGAGCAGCTCGGCGTACTGCCAGGCGTCGCCCTCGTCCCGCGCCAGACCCCAGATGCGTCCCGAGCAGAAGTCGGAGTTGAAGTAGATGCCGTCCAGGCTCGGGTAGTCCTCACCACGATAGACCCCGATCCCGGCGATCGAGCAGCCAACCTCGTGGCTGTACTCCGCCACCGGCAACGTCCCGACCTGTGCGCATCCCGCCTCCTCCGGCGGGTAGCAGTGGCTCGCTTCAAGGAAGTCCCAGCCGAAGTTCGTGCCCGCGCCTTCACCGGCCGGGAGGTAGTTGATCTCCTCCCAGGCATTCTGTCCGACGTCGGCGATGTAGAGGTCGCCATTGGCGGGGTCGAAGCTGAACTGCCACGGGTTGCGCAACCCGTAGGCCCAGATCTCCGGTGCGGCACCAGGGTAGTACTGGTCGGTCTGTGCCAACTGGTTAGCCCTTGGGGAGTAGAGCACCTCGCCGCCGAATGGCGCCGTTTGCGCCGAGAAGGGATTACCCTCGGGAATCGCGTAGTCGTCACCTTGGCCCTGCGCGTCGACGTCGATCCGCAGCAGCGAGCCGAGCATCTCATCGGTGTCCTGCGCGGTGTTGTAGGGGTCGCCGGCCAAGCCGCCGTCGCCGAGCGCGATATAGAGGTAACCGTCGGGGCCGAAGTGGATCGTGCCACCATTATGGTTGACGTAAGGCTGCTCTTGGGTCAGGAGCACCCGTGCCGAATCCGGGTCGGCGACGTTGGGATCGGTGGCCGACGTTTGGAACTGGACGACAAAGGTGTCACCGTTCGTCCGGTAGTCCGTGAAGTAGACGTAGAACTTGCCCACCTCGGTGAAGCGCGGGTGAAAGGCCAGCCCCAGGAGCCCCTGCTCAAGGAACTCGGTCGTGACCACTTCCGAGATGTCGAGGTAGGGCTCCGGGAGTAACTCGCCCTCGGCGGTGATGATCCGGATGGTGCCGGTTCGCTCAAGGACGAAGAGCCGACCCGAGCCGTCACCGGCGCTGGCGACGTTGACCGGGTCGATCAACCCGTCCGCAACCTTCACCAACTCTACCGCCGGATCGCCTGGCAGCGTCCCACCGGGTTGCGCAACCGGCGGTGATATCCGCAGGTCGGCTGGCACCGGCGTCCCCTCTTGGGCGGCGGCAGTAAAGCCGCTCCCCCCAACGAGGGCGATGAGGATCGCGAGGACCGCGAAGCGGGTGATACGCATTGCTGATTTCTCCTTGTGTGCGTCCCCCGCGACGAGCGAGGAGGAGCACAGGTGTGAGCCCCGGGCCGGCTGGGGTACGCCACAATCTCCGTGGGTCCATGACATCGGAGACTGCAGTCCCCGATTCGTCTCGCCCGGCTAGGCCGCGGCGACCGGCGTGCCGTCCACCACTGGCGAGGCGATGGGCACGATGCCCGGTGTGCCATCGGCCTCCGGCGTGCCAAGGCCCTCGATCGGCTGGTCCTCAATGCGGATCCCTAACGCCTGGAAGGGACCCTCAACCGCCGCGACGGTCCCATCGGCGGCAATGGCTTCGACGAAGTAGAGCAAGCTGAAGGTGTCTTGATCATCACCAAGCACGAGCGATCCCCAGATGTGCAGCAAACCGGGCGGTCCCACCGCGGGATCCGAGATCACGCCCAAGACGGTTAGGCTGAACTCGCCAGCATCCGTCGTCCCCGTGGTCCACACGCCGTGGCGGGCACCATTGGCACTGCTCCCCACGACCGTGCCATCGGAAGTAAAGGTATAGAGGCTAGGTGGTGCCTGTGGTATATCTGGAAAAGTGATGATCCATGAGCCGACCAGCGATGATCCTTCGGCGTCGGCGTCTTGGCGCGTGACTGCTCGACTCGTCATCGTCAACGTTGCCACCGTGACAACGACCATCATCAGCACCAGCGCGGGATAACGGAACATTCTCGGCCTCCTCCAGGCTACCGGTCGTATCAGTCGGCCGGCTCGTTGCCGACCGGTCCTCGGCCGTCTCCAGCGACGCCGGGACATCGCCCACTGGCTCTCTTCCACCCTCCTCCCTCGACCCTGAGCGATCATGAGACGGCTCACGACAGAGGTGACAGCGGCACGACATGACCGCGTTACACCTATTTGGCCGATATGCCTGCGGCCAGGCCATGCCACTTTAGGATTTAGGTGTGGTTCCTGGAGTTGCCGCGCTCGCGAGCATCGATGTGCCGCCGCGCTCTCACCGGACCCAACTCAGAGACAATCCGGCTCCGGCAATCGGTGCCACCCATCTCGACGACATGGATCACAAGATCTGTGCCGCGCTTACACCATAGGAGGCGTAATGACCTTCATCTGACCAGATCGGCTCGGGATGATCGTCATAGTCAACCCGTATCCGGGGAACGATTCACGGGCTCGCGGCACGACTACCGGGACCACTTGGTCCTCGGGGCGGCTCAATTGTGCAGGCCTGATTCTCTCGTGTCGGGAGACGCCGTAAGGCGGGCAGGCGGCCAGGAAGTTGTCGGGGTGCAGCAAGCAACTCCCGTTGCCAAGCCCCGATGTCTCGCCGTGGCGCCCCTAGCCCTGGCGACGGGTACGGAGTCGCGGCGGGGCGAGGATCGCGAACCGGCCAATCCTCGATGAGCTGATGCGGTTTGACACCAGGTACCCTCGGGGAGTGCCCCTCCCACGACATCTCCCCGCCTGCCCGCCTCCACGAGCTCCGGATCCGGCCGCCTGTTCGCCCGGCCTGGAGCGCGAGGGCACGATTCTCTCAAGCGGGTACATCGCTCGTGTGTCTCTGACTAGTGATCCTCACTCGGCAGGCGATGCCGCCCCCGACCGCGGGCGTGACTATGACCATAGCCGCCGTGGTTGTGTCCACAATTGCTCTGGGCTCGTGCTTCGCTGGACTGACCGGGATGTAACACCGGATGAGCACGCCGCTGACTAGTAGACTGAAAACAGACGGAGAGTCGCATGCCCAG
>DASYWB010000409.1:0-3152 GCA_035936495.1 Thermomicrobiales bacterium | reverse complement strand
CCACGTAAGGCTCATTCAGTACTTCTACGACACTGGAACGGATAAGTCGCATCACGACCGCGGTCGAGGAGACGCCAAGCGTCAAAGCCGGCAAGATCATGGAACGGATATGATCGACAAGGCCATCGCCAATCGACACGTATCCCGAAACTGGAAGTCCCAGGCCACGCGTCGAGACCAGGTAGATAATCATCGTTCCGAGCACAAAGTCGGGTATCGAAAGCCCAATCAACGACACAAACCGTGTCGCTGCATCTGTCGCGGAGCCCCGGCGCAACGCGGCGAAGACTCCGACGGGAATACCGACGACCACCGAGAACACAGTCGCGAGGATGGTCAACTCAATCGTCACACCGCCGCGCCGGATGATCTCCGACGACACCGATGACCGCGTGCCGAGTGACTCACCCAGGTCGCCCTGGAGCGCATTGCCGAGCCAAATGCCAAACTGGACGATCACCGGCTTGTCAAGGCCGTATTTCCTTTCCAGCGCGGCGACGAGCTCCGGCGACTGGACAACGGAAGGCCCGGCCAGCGCCTCAACGATTCCGCCCGGGACGAGCCGCATCGCCACGAAGACGATGGTGGCCACGCCGAAGATCGTAAAGATCGCGAGCAACGTGCGTCTCGCGACATAGCGAAGCATGTCTTGTCCGCTTTCCCAGAGTTGATCGGGCCAACATGCATGGGGAGGCGGCGTGCCTCCCCATGCAGACCATGTCGAGGGTTATTGCAGCACGGTCATCTCTTGCAAGCGATGCCAGAGCGGCAGCCCGAAGCCGTCCGCGGCGGCAAACTCGGCGCCACCGACCAGGTCTGCCCGGTAGGCCACGAAGTTGTCCCGTGTGACCAATGGCTGGAAGTTGGCGGTCGTGGCGACGGCGGTCTCGAGTTCCTTGAGAACGTCAAGGCGTGCGGCGGGATCGACCTCGCGAGCCGCTTGCTCGATCAATGCGTCCAATTCCGGATCAGTGAGCCCGAGGAGGGGACCGAAGACATCGGAGGCGAGTTCAAGCAGGATCAGGTAGGGATCACTGTATCCAGCCCACCAGGAGATGGTGAGCTGTGCTGTGCCCTCGACCGCGTACTCGTTGATGAAGGTGGCGATATCACGCTGGACGATCTCGATCTCAATGCCAATTTCTCTGAGCTGCGCCTGGATCAGCTCGGCCATTGGCACGGTCGCCGCGAGATCCGGAGTTATCAGTAGACTGAGTTGCAAGCCATCGGCGTACCCCGCCTCGGCCAGAAGCTCCTTGGCGCGCTCGACATCCCGCGTGTAGAACGGGATCTCCTCAAGCGGTGAAGCCAGTTGGGTAAATCCTGCCGCGATGGGTCCGGTGACCGAGGCGCGGCCAAAGAGCGCGGTATCCTTGATTTGCTCACGATCAATTCCGAGAGAGATCGCCTGCCGCACCCGCGCATCACTGAGTTCAGGGTGATTGGCGTTCACGAACAAGATGTAGTAGTTGGTCGTCACCTGCTCAACTGTCGTGACGTTCTCGTCGTTCTCCAGCAGGTTGAGCATCGCCGGGTTCTCAAACATGGCGATGTGAATCTCGCCGGTCCGCAGAGCGGCGACGCGAGCCGCCTCGTCCGTCATCACCTGCCAGACCAGCTCATCCACCCGCGGCAGTTCCTCCTGCCAGTATTCGGCGAACTTGGCGAAGACCCACCGCTGGTCCTCCGCGTGCTCCATCACTTGGAATGGTCCGGTCCCGACCATCTCTCGCGACAAATCAATCTCCCCGCTCTCAACCTCCTGCGCTGGTACGATCGAGCAGGTCGTACCGGTCAGCGCCTGCAGAAACGGTGCGTATGGCTGGACGAGCGCGGCAGTGACTTCGTACGGTCCGGTTGCCTCAAAGGTGACCCCGATCTGTGGACCAGGGGTGGGGGTGCCGAGCGCCTCCGCGGTCGCCGCACTCGGATCCTCCGGCAAGGTCGGCCCCATCTTCACGTTCCACCACGATTCCGGGTGCGTGAGCACGCGCTCAAGGCTGAAGACGACATCCTCCGACGTCATCTCCCGGCCGTTATGAAACTTGACACCCTGGCGGATCTGGAAGACGTAGGTACGGTCGTCCGGTGTGTCCCAGCTCTGGGCGAGGCCCGGTACGGGGCTGAGATTGTCGTCCAGGAAGACGAGGCTCTCGTAGACGACGGCATGGATTTCCCAAGATGTCTGGTTGGCCGACAGTTGAGGATCGAAGTCGAGGAGCTCATAGGGCTTGCCGATGACCAGACGACCACCGGGGACGTCTTGCATCGCTAACGCTCTAAACCTGAATGGAGCCGCAGAGCCCATGGCGCCGCCGAATGCCGCTCCCGTGCCGACCAACCCCGCCCTCACCGCTGACCGCCGCGTCAGTGGTGTCCGCAAGACCCCGGAGCCGTTCCCACTCATCTGCAGTCCTCCAAATGCGTCGCAACCACGCGACCGATACGCGACCGTGCCGAGCTACCGGCCAACGCCGGTGACCGTCCCCCGATCTCCACCCGCCCAGCGGGTGATCACGACCTTGCTCTCCGTGTAGAACCGCACCACGTCACGACCCTGCGGATGCAAGGAACCAAAGAATGACCGTCCCGCCCCGCTGAACGGGAAGTAGGCGACCGGCGCGGCGACGCCGACGTTGATGCCGACATTCCCCGTGTTCACCTCATACCGGAACTGCCGCGCGGCTGCCCCACTCTCGGTGAAGATCGAGGCGGCGTTACCGTACTCGGCAGCGTTGATCATCGCGATCGCCTCATCAAGGCTCCCGACAGGGGACATCCCGACGACCGGGCCGAAGATCTCTTCCTTGTACAGGCGCATCTCGGTATGCACGCCGTCCAGCAGCGTCGGACCGACGAAATAGCCCTTCGGCCGGTCGGGGACGCGGACCTCTCGGCCGTCGAGCACCGGCTCGGCACCCTCCGCGATTCCGCTCTCGATCGCCGCAAAGATGCGATCCCGTGCCGCGCCCGACACGACCGGCCCCATGTCCACGCCCGGCTCCAACCCGTCGCCGAGCCGCAGTCCCTCCGCCGCCTCGGCAATCCGCTCCCGTGCCTCGGAGTGCGCCGCGCCCACGGGGAGCACGAGCGAGTTGGCTAGGCAGCGCTGGCCCGCGGCGCCGTAGAAGGAGTTCATAATCGTCGAGAGA
>DASYWB010000408.1:0-6088 GCA_035936495.1 Thermomicrobiales bacterium | reverse complement strand
TCAGCTTGACCTGCCTTGGTGGTGGACGGTCACCGAGACGCCTCACCTGCTGAATTACGTCTTCCGAAGCGAGGCGCCCTACATGGAGGGATACTTCAACTGGGGGGAGGATCTGGAGCCGGTCAGCGACGAGTTCGATCCCGGTGCGGATGCACAGACGTTCAACGAGCTGACCGCGCGGGCCGAGGTGGAGCAGGACGCCGAGACGCGCAACGACCTCTATCGCCAAGCCGAGGAATTGGTGTTGGCCAACGCGGTTTACGCGCCGCTGGGCAACTGGATTCAGATGTTCGTCCAGAAGCCGTGGCTCCGGGGCACGAGGCAAGGTCCATGGACGGGGCGGCTGCCGATCGTCTTTGACGCGGAAGTCGTGGTGGTCGGGCGCGAGGGATAGCCCCTAGCTGTCAGCAGTCCGCTTTCAGCCGGCAGCTGTCGGCGGCGACCCGGCCCTCACCAAACTCGGGAACCCCTGCCCCCTCTCCGGCTCACCGGAGAGGGAGTGCCCCGCTGTGTGCATTCAAGGTTCATGCACCACTATTCAGGCGAGTCCCGTGTGATACGGACTTCGGTTCAACGGCGTTGGGGTGCTCCATGGCAGCGACCCGACCCCAAGCATCCACCCGCGTTGCGGGTTGTACGGGCGAGGTAGAGGTCGTGCGGTGCCGTGCCCGGTTCCCGACCGCGCAATCTTGCCTACCCTCGCGCCGTCTCCGGTCCCGTCTGCGCGGCTGCTTGGAAAGGGGTTCCCACCGGGCTGAACCGCATTGAATCCCCCCGCTCCCAGGGGCACGGTGTGCGGTGCCCCGCCTCCCACCGGGTCGGTTCTGCTCTCCAAACATCAGCTGGGGCTCAGTGCAGCCCGCCCGGCACCAGGTGTGCTCGTCGGGCGGTGAGTCGGGCCTGTGCGTGGGGAGGCGGCCCTGCTAGTCATTGCGGCTCGGTGATGATTTGCGACTGCGGCGAGGGGGCAGCACGCCTTGCCAGGTCTCACCCAGATCTCCCCCGTTGACCCCGTAGAAGACGCGGACCTGGCCATCCTGGCGGTAGGCGAGGTTATAGCGATGTTCCCCGCCACGGGCCCGGTATCCCCGGATGAATCCGAGGTCCCCGTGCCAGCGGACACGCTCCGGGTCGACCGGGTGGGACTCGTGTTGGGAGATAGCGTAGCGCCATAAGCCGCGGTCGGTCTCCTTCGTCACGTTATGGACCACGGTATTGTGACGAAGGTCGCGCAGCGTATAGGACCGGCCGTCGTCGTGATCGTGCGCGGCGATGATCTCGACCCCACTGCCCGGGGAGACGCGGTCCGGCTCGCTCGCCTCGATCACGGCTTCCGGAACGGGTGTGGTCAGTCTCTGATCCTCGGTCGTCTCGGCCTCCGCCGCGGAGCGTCCGTTCCCGGTAGGCTCACCGGCCGTGGGGAGAGGAAGGGTGGTCCGCGGGGATCGGGCGGCTTTCCGCCTGCCACGCGGGCGGTCTTGCGACGGCTCCGCAGTGGACGGCTCCACGACCAGGTTCACGCCGTCTCTTGCCGCCAGGCCCTGTTGCACCATGGCCACAATCTGGTCGCGCGAGGCAACCGCGGTTTCGGCATGCTGGCGAACGAGAATCGTGCCGCCCCCGTAGGCATAGGGCGTGTCTAAGGTCGCACTGACCGTGATCTGGAGGATTTGCTTTCCGTCAGCCTCTATGATCTCCATGGCCAACGGAGGCACGGGAGAGATCTCCGATGCGATTTCCTGCTCGAGAAGACGAATGATCTCATCGGGATCCGTCACCCCCGCAATAGCGCGCTTTTCGGACGGGCTGGCGCCGACGAAGATCGTCCCACCCCCAGAGTTGGCGAAGGCGACAACCTCCTTCAGGATGCCGCTTACGCCGGCGCGCTTGGTCTGGAAGCTTTCGTGAAAGGCGTGGGCATCGGTATTCCCTTCCGCGCGAGCCGCGAAAAAACGCCGCGTTGGCTCCGAGCGATTGACATGCGGCCTCGTCCGGTCAAAATCCTCAGATGTCAGCAGCGCCTTGAGGGCAGCGAATGATACGTTCTCTAGCAACACCTCGGTGGCACGGTCTCCTATGCCCAGGTTCGTCTCCCGGCGTGGGTCCCGGAAGAGGCGGTGGGCATCCGACCCCTGGATGCAGTGCATGCGCCGCGGATACTCGGCCTTGATGCCGCTGAAGAAGCGAGCGGTGGAACGCCGCTGTGGTCCAAGCGCGAGGTCGGTAACCTCCAAAGCATGCAGATGAGGATCCTGCGTGTAGGCGATCTTGGTCTGGCCACCGAAGCGTAATCCCTGCATGGCGACGCCATGCGCGGAGTTGGCATGGGCTCCGATCACGAGGGCGCCATGGTCGGCGAGCACCTCATAGGCACGGAGGACATCGGTGGTCGCGCCGACTTCGCCGCTGCCGAGGCGGTCTTCCGGCACACCCAAGAGGAGAAGGAGGTGTTCCATCATCCGGATGGAGGTGCGCTCGGGGAAGACGGCAAGGATATGGAAACCAAACGTGGCGGTGAACTCGAATCCGGGAAGAAGTAGCATCGACGACAGGAGCCGACGATACTCGGCGAGACGAGCGGCCTCGTCCGGCTGGAGGCGATTCAGATATTCAAGAAGCTCGAGGTCCTCGATCTCTCGCCAGAGCTCGGCATAGCCCCGCACGGAGTTGTGATCGGTGAAGGCGATGATGTCGAGCCCTTGCGCTTCGGCTCGCTGCAGTATCTCAAGTGGGGCGACGCCCGGCTCCTGGTAATCGGACGAGGCGGGAGTGTGGATGTGGAGATCCATACGGCGCCATTGTCGTTCGTCGGACGCCGGAGGGCGCCGCGCGGTGCCCTGACGATTCTGGGCAGGCGCGGGGGCGGCCGCGTTGGCGCGTGGCAGTGTCACGATAGGGTGTCGCCTCCTCTCGACGGGTGATGTGCGCGGGAAGTCATACGGGGAAGACGGGATGCGGCTGGGGAAGCCGGAATCTCGACCGTCACTCTAAGCGTGAATGGTAGCATACGGGTCGGTTTCGCCCGTTCCACCCTCAATACGGCGACCAGACCCCGGTTGGTCGCGTGCTAGCATTGAGTCTGTTGTCGCGGGAAATCCCAGGAGAGATAGGTCTTTCAGTGTTTCTGGGAGAGAGGGCTGGCCATGGCCGCATGGATCCTCTTTGACGCTCTGCTTATCGGTATATTGCTGCTGATCATCCCGATCGGTTTCTGGCGCGGCGGTGTCCCCGAGGCCCTCGTTAGTGGGAGCATTCTCGCCGGTGTCGCGCTGGCGAACGCATTTGCGGAACGATGGGGCACACTCACGAGCGATGTGGTTGGCGTGCGAGCATCCCTCGCGCAACTCGTGATTGCCCAGGCCCTCCTCTGGGGAACGGTCATCGTCCTGGGTTATGGAGGCGGCGCTATACCGCGCTCGCACGGCTGGAGTCTGCTCAGCCGGGTATCGGGGGCGATCCTGTCGTTCCTCAACGGTCTGTTGCTCTTGAGCTTTTCGCTGTCCTTCATCGACCGATTCTCGGTGCCGGCGGAATCGCGGTCCGGGATCGAAAACGGGTACCTGGCCGGTCTGCTCGTCGAAGGAACTGACGCGATCCTCTTGATCGCGGTGCTACTCGTGAGCGCGGGCGTCTTCGCGGGATTGATCATCCGGTTGGCGGGAGGGTGGCAGCCGGAAGCCGACTTGCCGGCCGTGGAGTCCGGTGTCGCGCACGTTTGGCCCGCGGCGCCACCGACCCCTCGCCCGCATGGCCCGCGGCGAGGTGCTGATCAAGATAAGTTCGAGCCGGGTTCCCGCGGGTACGATCTCGCGGACTACGCGCCAACCACCGTTGGTTGGCCTCAAGGGGGCTTTTCGCCGGGCATGGATGAGTCTGGTCCGCGACCACGCGAGGCCGCGGATCGGGCCGTGCCGATGGGCGTCGAATTGTATAAGCGACGGCCGGTCCATCCGTCTCAGGGCGCTGAGAAAGACACGACCTCGCCATCATTGGAACCAGCCGACGGCATGCGCGTGGTCGAAGAATGGCTGCGCCGGGCCACTCCTTCTCCCAAAGCCGAGCGCAAGGCAGGGACGGAAAATGAGGCGGCAGATGGACCCGGGGACGGTGGAGATCCGCGATCCTGAGCCACGGAGGAGCCAAGGTCCTCTCCTACCGGCGTCTCCGTGTTGACGAGGCGACGGGCACCGTCTGATGGTATGCGGAGACAGGCCTCCCCAAATGAGAGACTGAGGGCCTCGCTGTCGTGGACGGCCCAGACCCACGGGCCTGATATCATCGCCGGGTCATCCGCTGTCGCCTGGAGGGCGGCCTCGGCATGGTCGCCGCGGACGATGATACTCTCCGTATCCAGCGTCTTGAGAGATTGGAAGTCGGTTCTCCTCAGCACGATGAGGCTGGAGACAGGCCCGTGACCGGCTAGCGCCGGTACGGCATCGTTGTTTGGGATGATGACCACCCGCGTGGCGTGCCGGGACACGGTGACGGTCCACGCGTCTGGCTCCCGGTGGTCGGGGAGCGGATCGAGGGAGACGGTGACGCCGTCGTGGAGCCGGATGTCGCGCCGCTGTCGCACGACCGTGACCTCCCTCTCAGCCAGCACACCGGCCTCTACATCGGCGCCAGGCGGCCGCAATGCCAGAACCTGGCGAGCGACCCCGCGATCAACCAACCGTTCCGGAACCACCAGCTGCCGTCCCGTGCCGGCGATCACGAGGAGGTCCAGGCGTGGCGCGGTGGGTCGTTGGACATGACCGTAGGCACGGTCAAACGCGTCGATGTCCTCGCCAGCGGCGATGAGCAGTCGGGTTTGCCCGGCGCGAACGAGCAATGACAGGTGCGATCCTGAGCCGAGGACGACGATCTCAGGGCGGCCAATGGCGGTTCGCCATTCTTGGGCGACCAGCGACGTACAGAGTGCCACGACAACCGCGGTGGCGAGGAGCGGAGGAAGCGGCAATAGTCGAACCAGGAACATGGCGGCCCTTCGCCAGCGCGGATTGGATCAAGAACGCCATAGCTTGTTGAGGGTGGCATCATAGAGGAGAAATAGCTCCCGTGTATTGCCGTTCACCGTGTTTAGCCGAATCTGGTCTCAGCCGGGGCGCTGGCCCGGGGATCGCGGGATTCGGAATATGGTGTCTGGTTAGCCCCGACTTACGAAGAGCGTCACCGTATCGCCGATCATGGCGCTCGTTTCCGGGTCCACCCGCACGACGTGCCCTTTCTCGACCCCCGCGCCATCGGTCTCCTCGACATCGACGTTCAGTCCTCGTTTACGTAACAGCCCGCGCGCTTCCTCGGCCGGGCGGCCGGCCAGCTCGAGGCTAGCCAGGTTCACCTCCGGAGAACCGAGACTGACTTTAACCACCACGGACTGTCCTCGCTCGACCGTGGTTCCGATCGGAGGATCTTGTTCAGCGATCAGACCGGCCGGGACTTGCTGGTCGTAAACCGGCTGGCCTTCACTGACCAGCAGACCGATGCTCGTCAGGGTGTTGGTTGCCCCGCTCAGATCCATGCCGATCACGCGGGGTACCGTCACGGGACCCGGTCCAGATGATGGAGCGGTCCTGGAGGGATCAGGAGCCTCGACCGCGCCGGTGGACTCATGAGCCGCCGCTGGTGCTGAAAGCGGTGCGGTGATCGTCGGGTCGGTGTCACGACCCCCACCGAAACGACCTTCGGAGATATAGGCACCGAACCAAACCAGGAGGAGGAGGGCAATCAGCACCGCGATACCCGCGATCCATGTTCCAGGGCCGACCGCGTCCCTAGGGCGGCCGGGCGAGGCGGCCGAGTCGTCGGATGCCGGCCGCGAGTTCGTTCGCGCGGCATCGCGCTCGCCTAATCGGGGCGCGATGACGGCGGTGGCCGAGCCCGGGCTCGGCATGGACGCCCGTGAGTCGTTTGCTCCCAGGCCGTCGAATGCGCCCTCTCGCCAGTTGGCCATTGCTGCCGCGAAGGACCCAGCGGAGCGGTAGCGCAGGGTCGGGTTCTTGGCGAGAGCCCGGTGGACGATATGATCGACGGATGGTGGGAGATAGGGCTGGTATGCCGAGGGCAGAGGCGGCGGCTCCTCGATGTG
>DASYWB010000407.1:0-4362 GCA_035936495.1 Thermomicrobiales bacterium | reverse complement strand
TTGGCGATCGGCATCGCGGACGGCGCACACGCACGCTCGCGCGCTCCATGGTCCTGGACCGACATCGAACGAGGTTGTCTGTCCGGGTCCACTCCTTGCCTTCTCAGCTTGCAGGCGCCACGGTTCAACACGAGCATTGATGCGACATGGTCGGGGTGGATTGTCGTCCTGTGATGACCACGGACCGAACGTCGGGTGAAGAGAAGGAGAACCGGAGGATGAGGACTAACACGATCATCGCCGCCATCGGCGACATTATTCTTGAGCGGCAGCCCGATTCGGCGGCTGTTTCCGACGTCCGGGTCCTCGTCTCCGGCGCCGATATTGCGGTTTGTAGTTTCGAGGGCGTCCTTTCTGAGCGCGGCGATCCCCTTCCCAAGAGTGTGACGGTTCGATCCCACCGTGCGATTGCGGCCGACCTGCGAACAATCGGGATCGATGTCGCGGCACTGGCCAACAACCACGCGATGGACTTCGGTGCGGACGCGCTGTTGGATACCGTGGTAGCCCTGAACGATGCCGGGATCGCGGCGCCAGGTGCTGGGGAGAACCTCGCCGCGGCATCCTCGGCATCTCTCCTCACCCGCGCCGATCTGCACGTCGCGGTCTTGTCCGTTTCATGCGCCTTCCCCCCTGGGTCGGAGGCAACCGATCACAGGCCGGGTGTCGCCGCGCTTCGTGTCAATTGCGCGGTTGCAATAGACGCAGCCCTCGCCGCCGAGCAGCCAGGTATGGTGCCACGCGTCGTGACCTGGATTGACAATGACGACGTGGAACGGCTGTTGGCTTCCGTCACGGATGCACGCCGCGTCGCCGACGTGGTCCTCGTCGTGATCCACTGGGGCGTCCACGGGCCATGGCGTGCCGCTGCCTACGGTCCGCTTCAAGATTACCAGCAGCCGCTCGGCCGCTCGCTGATCGACGCCGGTGCCGACGCCGTGCTCGGCAATCATGCTGTGGAGCTCCAGGCGATCGAGATCTACCGTGGACGACCGATTGCCTACTGCCTCGGGGTATTCTGGTATGACGGCATCGGAGATCATCCATGGGTTGGACGTGAGGCCATCATCCTGGGGCTCCGCGTTCGGCCTAATCGAGCACCGGATATTCACATCGTCCCGGTGCGCATGGACCGTAAAGGTGTCCCGCAGTTGGACAATGGTGGACAGACGATCGAGATCCTCCGCGCACAGAGCGCGGCGTTCGGCACATCCATCGTGGCCGAAGACGGGCAGTGGTTCGCCCGTTCGGTGGAAGAGGCACGCTAGCTAAGCCGCACCTCCCGCCGTCAAGCTTGTGGAAGATTGGTGGCCTCCCTTCTTGGTTGACTCAGTCTCGTCAATTGACGCCGTTAGCCAGCGTGCTATGATGCGGCCCGCCTGCCGGGCTCTCATGGAAACGCGCCTAGGCCGCGCCATTGACGGAATGCTCGTGGCACACTGCGTCGAGATCGCCTCCCGGCCGGGTCGCGATCTTTGGCTCAAGTCGTCGCCGTGCCATGCGGGAAGGTCTAGAGATCGTACGCTGCTGAATTGCCCACGCGTGAATGATTGGGGAAGGACGACGGGCCGTGGTCTTTGACCTCTTGATCCGCAATGGCACTGTCGTGGACGGCTCGGGCTCCCCTCGCCGTCAGGCGGATGTAGGCATCGTCGGCGACCGCATTGTCGCGGTCGAGACCTTGGCAGAATCGACAGCGGCAAGGACGATCGACGCGACGGGGAAGGTCGTGGCACCGGGGTTCATCGACGTGCACCTCCACTCTGAGGTGGCGCTTGTCGATGCGACAAACGCCTACCGCTTCGGGAGCATATTCCAGGGCGTCACAACGCACCTAATGGCGCCGGATGGATTCGGCTGGGCGCCGCTCCCCCCCGCCCCCCCACGCCCGGCAGCTTTGGCAATCAACCCTCTTCTCGCATGGCGAGGCCGATCTCTCATTAGACTGGCCGACCGTCGAAAGCTACCTCACGATGTTTCCGGGTCGGACGCCGGTAAACGTCGTGCCCCAGGTACCCCATTGCGCGGTCCGCATGGCCGTCATGGGTTGGGACGCCCGCCCGGCGACGGACGCCGAAATAGGCCGGATGAAGACGATCGTCCGGGAGTGGATGGAGGCTGGCGCCGTTTGCCTCAACCTCGGTCTCGATTACCAGCCAAGTGCCTTTGCGGATACCCGCGAGTTGATCGAACTGAGCAGCATTGTCCGCGAGTACGGCGGCATCTACGCGGCCCATGTGCGCTACACCGATCTCGGCCGAGCGGCCGCTTGGCGGGAGACAATGGTGATCGGCCGCGGGGCGGCGATCCCGGTCCACATCTCCCACGAGCACGTTGACGATGTCACCGAGCCGTTGTTGGAGGAAGCAGAGCGCATCTGCGATTTGACATTCGAGTCGTATCTCTACCCGGCCGGCTGCACGCACCTGGCGCTGATGCTCCCGACCTGGGCGCAGGCTGGCGGTCCGGATGGAGTTCGTGCGCGCCTGCAGGACCCCGAGATGCGGAATCGCATTCGACAACACCTTCAGGATCGTCTGACCGTTGACTCAGGCGGCGCGCGTGCCGTAGTCGTCGGAAACCGCACGGGACTTTTCATCGGGTGGAGCCTGGACGAAAGCGCCGAGGCCGAGGGGCTACCGATGGGAGAAGTTGCTGTCACGATGCTCGAAGACGAGCACCCGTACGTGTTGATGGTTTACCACCGCGGGATGACCGCGGAGGAGCAGCATGAGGCCGTCTGGCGTACGGTCCGACACCCCCGCATGATGGTGGCGAGTGACGGCATCTACCACGGTCGGTCCTCCCACCCACGCGGCTACGGCTGCTTCACCCGCGTGCTTAGGCTCGGCGTTCGTGAAATGGGCGCCATCTCGCTTGAGGAGGCGATTTACAAGATGAGCGGGTTCCCAGCCGAGCGCTTCCGCATTAACGACCGGGGGCTACTGCGGCCGGGGTACGGTGCCGACGTGCTAATCTTCGACCCGGAGACGGTGGCGGACCGCGCGACCTGGGAGGAACCACGGCTTGAGCCGGTCGGCATCGACCGCGTCATCGTCAACGGCGAAACCGTCGTTGAGGGAGGCGACCCGACCGGAGCACTTCCGGGCAGAGTGCTTCGGGCTCATCGATAAGCTTGGCACATGAGGGACATTGATGAAGGCGACAACTACGCGCTGGCCGGATATGCTCCCGGACCATCCTGCCCTCGGCAGGCCGATCACCGAGCTCGCCACGCCGGTTCTGCTCGTCGACCTCGAGGTGTTGGAACGGAATATCGCGACTATGGCAGGATTCTTCAGTGAGCGCCCGGCGCGGCTGCGGCCCCACGTCAAGACGCATCGCGCGCCGGCAATCGCCCGGATGCAAGTTGCGGCCGGGGCGTATGGGATCACCGCGCCGAAGGTCAGCGTCGCCGAGGCGATGGTCGATGGGGGAATCGACGATGTCTACATCGCGAATCAGGTCGTCTCCCGGCTCGCTATTGGTCGGCTAGCAGCCCTGGCGCAACGCGCAACGGTCTCCGTCGCCGTCGACGATACCCGCAACGTCGCCGATTTGTCCGCCGCCGCGGACGCGTATCGCGCCACCCTCGACGTCCTCATCGAGGTCGATGCCGGCATGGGGCGCTGCGGGGTGAGGCCGGGTGTTCCGGCGCTCGCCTTGGCCGAAGCCGTGGCCTGTGCGAGTGGTCTCCGCTTCGCGGGAATCCATGTTTACGAAGGACACGTTGTCCAGGACCCGGACAGCGAGGTCCGAAAAACCGAGACAGAGAAGATGCTAGATCTTGCCCTGGAGAGCCGAGATCTGATCCAACGGGCCGGGCTCCCCGTCGAGACGCTAACCTGCGGCGGGACCGGAACTTACGATATCTCGGGCGTCTACCCGGGCGTCACCGAGCACCAATCAGGATCGTATGTCTACATGGACCCCGGCTACGTCCAGAAGGTGCCCGCCTTCGGTCTGGCTCTGAGCGTGCTCTGCACGGTCGTCAGCCGACCGGTACCCGAGCGCGTTATCACTGACGGCGGAATACAGGTGCTATCCGACGACGGTGGAGCTCCCGAAATGAAAGGGCATCCTGAGCTTGCCTCCCTTCCCCTCTCGGAGGAGCACAGCACGTTTCTCGTCCGAGCTGGCGAGCAAACAGTGCTTGACGTCGGCGACCGCGTGGAGATCCACCCGAGTCATTGTTGCGGCGCGGCGAACCTCCATGATCATGTCTACGCCGTGCGCGACGGCGCGGTCGAAGCGATCTGGGCGGTGACTGCAAGGGGCAGATCGCAGTAGTCAGGACCGAGCTCATCGGTGCGATCTGCTGAGAGACGGTTGGCGGCAACGCATAAGGCTGCAGGCTCAGCC
>DASYWB010000406.1:0-2186 GCA_035936495.1 Thermomicrobiales bacterium | reverse complement strand
ACCGAGTGCCACGGCCCCGGCGCGGATGAAAGGAGCGAGCGATGGCGATTCACCTGCCCCACGGGCTGCGAAGCCGCGCTGAAGCGCGCCGCGATGACTGGCTGACGAACGGGGTGCTCAGTGGCTTTGTGGCGACCTTCGCGATGACGGTCGTTCTTGCTCTTGCCTACGGCTTTGCGAGCGCCGTCGGCAGCCGGGATGGCACGACGCTTGAGCGATGGCTCTGGGCGCTTGCCAACAATCCGCTCACCGATGAGATGAATCTGGCCGGCAGCTCGGTCCTATTCGGTATCGCGCTCAACCTGGCGATGGGCCTTGCACTCGCCCTTGTCTACGCGCGTGTCGTCGAGCCGTCGCTTGGCGGTCCCGGCTGGCGCAAGGGCGTGCTCTTCTCGCTCATCCCGTGGATCTTCTCCGTCGTTGCCTTCCTGCCGATCATGGGCGGCGGATGGTTGGGCATGGATATCGGTGCGGGACCGCTCCCGATCATCGGCAATCTGATCCTCCACCTCGTCTACGGCGCGGTCCTTGGTTCCATCTATGGGATCGCGCTCGAAGCCGGCCTGGAGGGCAAAGAGGGCGAGCGCGAGGCCGCCGCGCGGGCTCAGCGAGGAGGCGCCATCGGGGTCATCATTGGGGCCGTTGTCGGCCTGGCCCTCGGCTATGTCGCCAGCCCAAGCCTGGACATCATTACCAGCGAGATCGCCATCATGCTGGCGGGCGCACTCGTCGGTGCTGGCGTCGGTCTCCTCATCGGCTCCCTCATGGGCATCGGCGACAATGCCCCGCGCACTGAGTAGTTGCCCGCCGGCTCAGCGCCCCACGCCCCTCCAGCCTCTCGATCACCGCCACTGTCACGTTGATCTCGGGCAGCGCCGCGCCCATAATCCAGTTGAATAGCCTTCCATGGCTACGATGGTCAGACCGTGTTCCTGCATGTCCATCCGTCGGTCCGAGAGGCCCGTTCCCCGGCGCCTTGCTGCCGCGCGCTTCCTGGGTGCAGACGACGTGCTCTCATTGCGGAAGTGGGAACCGGCAGGTAGCCTGCAGATGTAGTCTAGGTAGGGACGCGCACTCTACGGCTTAGGGAAGTCAGGGTCTTTCGCTCTCTTCGAGGGCCGAATCCTCAATACGATGATGGAGGTGGGGCAATGAGGCAGCCAGCCCTGGCGACCGAGGAGCGGACAGCTCATGCCTGGCGGCGAACCGCCGTCGCCGCCCTGGCCGTGGTCGTCCTCGTCGTGGGATTCATTGCCCTTGCCAGCGCGCTCTCCAGCGCTGATACCTCGTTCGTCGTTGCCCAGCTCATCTCCCGTGATGATGACGTCAGCACCCAGCCCAAGCTGGTAGTTACCGGCTACGGTCGTGCCAGTGCTCCCGCCGAGACGGCCACGCTCCAGCTCGTGATAGGACCTTCCGGCGATCAGTTCAACGGCGGGGGATTCCGGCCCACGCCTGAAGCGTCCCCGGGTGCTGGCGACGATAGTATTGCGATGCCCATTGTTGAGGCGATCATGGCCCAGGAGATCAACCGTGATGCCATCAGCGTGATTGTTAGTCCGGTCTATGGTGACTCGCCGTATTACGGTGGCGCTCCCCTTCCGGGATTCCGGATCGACATCCAGCTCGCGGATCCCGACGGTGAGCGGCTCAATACGCTGATAAACGAGGTTTACCGGGTGGCGCGGGAAACCGGATGGTATGTCTCTGCCCAAGGGGTCGTCTACACCGCCGAAGATTGCGCGGCGTTGGAGCGGGACGCGCGGAGCGCGGCCATCGAGGACGGGCGCCGGCAAGCCCTGCAGCAGGCCGACGTACTCGGTACCGAGCTAGGCGAGCTGATCCAGATCACGGACGCGGCCTCGCCTGAGTCCGTCCTGGCATCGTGCTCCGGGCCCGGCGCGACCGCTCATGTGAGAAGCCCGGACAATCCCTTTGCTTTCAATCCTGGCGGAGGCCTCTCCGCACCAGCTTACGATCCCGCCGCGTCTCCCGAAGCGGCCGTCGAGTTTCGCGTCGAGCTGACCTACGCCCTGCCGCCAGGCTAGCTCACACCGGCTAGGCCGGACACCCACACACGGGAGTGATTCATTGACCATTACTCTAGCGGAGTTGCCCTCACCCCTTATACGGACTCCGGGTGCATGCGTGGACACCCCGAGGGGCGATCGCCGCGCGGGGTTCAA
>DASYWB010000405.1:0-15413 GCA_035936495.1 Thermomicrobiales bacterium | reverse complement strand
TCTGTACAACCTGTTCCTCGACCGCTTTATTGCCGGCTTCACGCTGGGAGCGGTTAAGGGCTAGGACAACGATACCCGGCGGTGCTGCCAGCGCGGCGCATCGATCAACCGGATGCGAACCGTGAACGGTGAAACGCGGAGTGTCGGGGCACGGTGGCGGATACGTTGCCTACCATGGCACCCTGGGATCATGAAATCCACCTCCACGGACCCGCGGGAATGGATCATCCGTGTGGCCGGCGACGGGATGTCGCGGGTCGAGGTTACCGGCGTCTTCGCCGCCGACCCTGCTGCCCTCGGATGGTCCCGGCGGCGCCCTTGGGAGACCGGCCACCTCACGCTCGGGCCGCGCCCAGACCGTTCCCCCAGGAACTCGGGTGAGCCAGCCGTAGCGGGAAACCGCGTGCTCTCAGGCAAGCAGTGGTCCCGGTGAGCGCCGTATCGCAGCGGCGTTGGACCGTTCGCCCGCACCCGAGCTTCGCGGGCTGGGCCATGCTGAGTATCGGTGGATGGGCACTCTTCCTCTCGGCGGCGGCGCAAACCTACGGCTTCTCGGTGTTCATCGACCCGATGCTCGCCGAGTTCGGGTGGTCGCGCTCATTCATTTCGGCCGCGTATACGGTCGCCACGCTGGTGAGCGCGGCTGCCGTCCTCCTGGTCGGTGGTCTGATCGATCGCTACGGTCAGCGGCGCGTGATGACGGTTACGGCCGCCATCTACGTCGCGGCGCTCCTCCTCATGGGATCGGTCACCAACCCATTCAGTCTCCTCGTCGGGTTCACACTCCTGCGCGTCTCCGGGTCCAGCGTCCTGACCCTCACCGCGCGAACCCTCGTATCGCAATGGTTCGTGCGCCAGCGTGGACGAGCGGTGAGTCTGATCAACCTGGGGAAGCTCCTGGGCATGGCCGCCGTGCCCCCTGCTAGCGCGGTGTTGATCGCGTGGCTCGGCTGGCGTATGGCCTGGCAAACGCTGGCCCTCTTCGTCGCGCTGCTCATACCACTCACCCTGATCTTCGTGCGGAATCGGCCTGAGGATGTCGGGCAATACCCGGACGGTACGAGCTCGGATGACGCGGGCACGGGCTCGCCGGTAGGTTCCTACGCCGATGAGACCTCCTGGACGTTGCGCGAAGCGCTACGCACCCGCACCCTCTGGCTTCTCCTGAGCGCGTGCTTCGTTCCCGCCATGATCACCAATGGATTGAGCTTTAATCAGATCTCCATCCTGGCGGCATCCGGGCTGCCATCGACTCTGGCCGCGATCACCTTTTCCGTCGAGTCGGCCATTGCCCTGCCCACGACCCTCGCCGCCGGCTGGCTGGTGGACCGGTTCGGACCGCGCTACGTGCTGGCGGCCGGCCAGGTTACCCTCCTTCTGGCGATGATTTGCCTGGCCTTCGCCACCACCCCGGCGCTGGCGATCCTCTTCGGTGGATTGCGTGGGCTAACGACCGGGCTGTGGATCCTGGCGGCGGAAGTCGCCTGGCCAGCGTACTTTGGTCGCCGGCATCTCGGCAGTCTGCTCGGCGCCAGCTTCGCCGCCTCATTTGTCGGCGCCGCTGTCGGCCCCCTTCCTTTCGGCCTGGTCTATGACGCCTTCGGCAGCTATGACTATGCGATTGGGGGGCTGGCAATTCTTCCGGCTGTAACAACGTGGGCGGCGCTCCTTGCCGCGCCTCCGGCGCCGAAGGACCCTCGTGAGGGATAATGCGAAGCGTGGCCCGCCAGCTCGGAGCGGTTATACGGGCCCCGGTTGATCCAGTGCGGTATTGCCCCATCGCCCCAACGCGTTCCTATTGTGCCAGCCGTGGCGCATTCAGTCCGAGGTCGCGACGCGCATGTGCCGCGAATTCAGCCGCCCGCCTTCCGCACGTTGGCCCGATCTCGCCTGGGCCGTCTTATCGATAGCCTCGTCGCCGATCTGGCGGAAGTAGCAATCCAGGGCGTCGCGCACGAGGAGACTTTGGCTCACCTGTCGCTCCTCCGCGATCTGTCGAAGGTGTTCGACCTGCTCGGGTAGCAACGCGAAGCAGGCCGTCGGCTTCGGCCGCTTATGGTTTGGCGCACCCTTCTTCGGGAGTCTCGTATCGTTGTCCATCATCGTTAGCCTCACTCCGGGAGGGAACGTCTTCCCGCGACTATTGACACTTGATACCTAAACGGCGTCTGGTCGCGCATAGATCACTTGACGGACGGCTAGCGAATGCGTGAAGCGTGAGAAGGAGACCGTGGAGCCGGTGTCGAGCCTGGCTCGGCATGTGGTGCGGATAGGTCATGGTGACCGGATTCGCGGACGCTACTTCAATGTAAACTCGTTCTTAAATCAGTCTGAGCTTAGGGAGGCGCCATGAAGACCATCGGCTCATATGAGGCAAAGACGCATCTGTCCCGGCTGCTCGAAGAGGTCGCCGGGGGCGAGACAATCGAGATCACCAAGCATGGTCGCCCCGTGGCGCGCCTTGTGCCGGCCGCGGGGATCGGGCGGCCAGATGTAGACGCGATCATCAACGAGTGGCGGGCATTTCGAGAGCGGGAGCGGATTACGCTCGGCGACGACCTCACGGTCCGTGAGCTGATCGAGGAAGGACGCCGGTATTGACCTTCGTGCTCGATGCGTCCGTCACGATGTCATGGTGTTTTGAGGATGAGGTCACGCCGTACGCGGAATCCGTGTTGGCTCACCTCCGAGAGAATCATGCGATCGTTCCTCAGGTTTGGCCGCTGGAAGTCGAGAATGCATAGCTGGTAGGCGAACGCCGGGGACGCGTCATTCAAGCAAAGACCGAGGCGCTCCTCAATGGGTTGAGAGGCCTCTCGATAGGAGTGGACGAGACGGCACCGCTAGACGCATGGAATAGCGCTCTCGCGCTCGGACGGATGGAACGTCTGTCACTGTACGATGCGAGCTATTTGGCATTGGCGCTTCGTGAGGGGTTGATGCTAGCGACGCAAGACGCCCGGTTACGAGACGCGGCGGGTAGAGTTGGGGTACCACTGCTCGCCATTGAGCTCCCCTGATCCGGAATCCGGGTGATCGCGTGGGGTCCAGTCACCTCGGGCGCAGCCGCCCCCCTGGCTCTTCCCCAAAGCCTTCGCCCAGCGTCCGTATGAAACACTCTGTTCGCCGCTCGTATTGCCGCACGCCACTTACGCCGTCGAGCGCAGCATGATCGTCGGTTTGCGGGGCTTGCGAGCGGCTTCGGCGGCGAGGCGGGCGGCGACGCGTTCGGCGGCGTGCTCGAAGGCGGCGGCAGTCAATGAGTCCGGGTGGCTCACGACGACCGGCTGGCCGGTGTCCCCGCCTTCACGCACGATGCCTTCAATCGGAATCTGACCGAGCAGTGGCACGTCGTGCTCCTGAGCCACCCGCACGCCGCCGCCACTACCGAAGATGTCATGCACCTCACGGCAGTTTGGACAGACGAAGCCGCTCATGTTCTCGACGATGCCAAGGATGGGGGTCTTGACCTCCTCGAACATCTTCAGCCCCTTGACCGCGTCCGCAAGCGCGACGTCCTGAGGCGTCGTGACGATCACCGCGCCGGAGATCGGAATCTTTTGCACGAGCGTCAACTGTACGTCTCCCGTGCCGGGTGGGAGGTCGATGACGAGGTAATCAAGCTCGCCCCAGTCAACATCGTTGAGAAACTGGTTGATCAGCTGGGCGACCAGCGGGCCGCGCCAGATTAGCGCCTTCTCCGGGTCAAGGAGAAAGCCAATGCTCATGATGTGCACACCATGTGACTCCAGCGGCACGATCTTTCCGGCGCGCATGAGCGGCTTGTCGTGGCGGCCCATCATCAGGGGGATGCTCGGGCCATAGACATCGGTATCGAGCAGGCCGACGGAGGCTCCGGCCTTCGCCAGCGCGACCGCCAGGTTGACCGCGACCGTCGACTTGCCGACACCGCCCTTGCCCGAGGCAACGGCAATCGTGTTCTTGACGCCCTTGATCGGCTGAGCATCGCTCCGCCCGCCGCTGCTGGAGCGGACGCGTGTTGTCCAGGAGAGATTGACATTGGTGACGCCCGGCAAGGTCAAGAGTGCCGAGCGGATTTCCTCCTCTAATGGCGCTTTCGCGCGGTAGAGTGGTGTTGGGGTCTCGATGGTCAACGAAATGTTCGCGCCGTCGATCTCGACGTTCGTCACCATCTTGAGGTCGACGATGCTTTGCTTCAGCTCGGATTCTTGGATGGGCCGGAGTGCTTCCAGCACCTGATCGTTGGCCAATGCGACGTTGCTACTCATGATCTTGGGTTCCTCGTATAAAAGAAAATCTGGGGAGAAGACAGTTGGGGAGCGTGATGCTGTCTTCGCCCGTCAAGTATAGCCGAGGACCTGTCTCTTCCAGACGCGGCACGGTAGCGACGGCAGTGGCGGCGGGGAGAACCTCACCCGACAGGTGATGAGCCGGATTAGCTGCCGCTCGCGGCAGGTTGGTGACGTTCCCGCTCAGACAGGGAGTCAACGGGTGATATGAGGTCGCTGAGGTCCATGCTGTCGGGTTTGCCAGAAGCCAGGGAGCCGCCAGGCGCGATGTCCGCGTGCCAAATCCGTTCGATGGCCGGTATCGCCGCCGCCAGAGGCAGTGCCAGGATGACCCCGATGATACCGAGGAGCTGACCGCCAATCAGGACCGCGACGAGGATCGCGAACGAGGATAGCTGGAGCGTATTGCCGAAGACCCGCGGCACGATGACGTAATTCTCGATCTGCTGATAGGCCATATAGAGCGCAAAGACAACGACAGCGCTCATGATGCCGCCCTCGGGACCGGTGAGGGCAAGCAGCGTGGCAGGAACCGTCGCGATGATGACGCCCGCGATCGGGATTGCGTCCGCGAAGGCCGCGATCAGCGCGAGCAGCAACGGTTGCGGCACGTCGAGGATCGTCAAGACCGTAAAGCTGAACAGGCCGAACAGTGTCGAATTAATCGACTGGCCAATCACGTAACCGCTGACGACACGGCTAATCTCTGGCAGAGCCCGCCGGACCTTGACGCGCTGATGGTTCGGGAGGTAGCGCGAGATCCAATTGTAGATGCGCTCACTATCGATGAGGATATAGACGGCGAGGACAGTGACGATCAGAAAACTGGCGATGCCTTGAACCAGGCTCGTGCCGACGGCGAGGAACCGGGAGAAGATCACGCTCGCGTTGCCCGGAGGGTTCTCAGTGGCGCTTTCGATTTGGTCATCGAGGGCCTCATTCGTGTCGGCGAACGATCGCAGTTGGTCGACGTAGGTGTTGAACTGCTCGCCAAAGGTCCGGCTTTGCTCAATCAGTGGGGGTATCAGCAGCCACAGGACCGCCGCAAAGAGGCTCGCCAGCCCGAGCAAAATGACCCAGACTGCCGCCGCACGGGGTATGCCGCGCTGCTCCAAGCGAAGGACGATTGGGCTGAGGGCGATCGCGAGGAGGAAGGCGATGAAGACCAGGAGCAGGGTTGACCAGAGTTGGAGCAACAGGAAGATGATGCCCAGGGCGAGGATGACCCGGAAGATCGTCCGCTTCGGGATCTCGACTCGTGAGATCACCACGGCGGGCGTTGCCTCTGCCGAAGGATCCATGGGATTGCCGTCGTTCGCGACCGTCTCCGGCACAATGCGCTGCAAGGTCGTCGTCTTCCATCGTATCGAGGAGAGTAGCCGCTCGTCTACTCTATCGCATTGCGTATGCCTCGGATTATGGCGCGTCGATCGTCGCTTCTCGCTCGCGAAGGCCAAGCAGGTCGGCCAGGTTGGCCTTGGGATCGATCACCGGCTCGATCTCGCCGTCGCGCGAGGTGAGCAACCCAGTCACACCAGGCCCGTGCCCGGCAATGATCGAGTCCCCATGGGCAACGATCCCGACCGAGACCGCGCCACCGACGTAGTGTCGCCCGTAGGTAGCATCGGCATCGAGGATCGCCACGAAGTCGCCGAAGCGAAGATCGTCGAGGCGGTACTCCTCGACGATCTTCGGATCGGAGAGCGTGATGTCATAGTCCCCCCGGAAGACATGGTCACGACCCAAGCCGGAGCCCATCACGGCTGCAGGGACGCACTTGGCGACCGGCGCGACGAGCTTATCGTCCTTGACCTCGGTGATCCAACGCTCGAGCACCGCAGGGTCGAGATTGGTGCAGAGGATGTTGGGAAAGGCATCGATCATGAGGCCCGTGCCAAAGCCCCGGACCAGGACCTGGTCGCCGATCACCAATTTGTCGACCGTCTCCGGCGGAAAGTCAACCATGACATGCTCAATCCCACCATGCTTGCCGGTGACCACGCCCGTCCTGCCGCGCGCGTCGCCGGTCGTGACCACTGCCTCGTTGCCGATGCAGGAGAGCACGTTGAGCCCGCCGTTGATCGTCTCATCCGGATGCTTCAGTGAGACGCATGGCTCGATATGGTCTCCAACTAGCCCATGGATCCGATCTCCCACCCGGACGTTGTAGGTGATGCCGCCCGTGCCGGGCAGGACGCGCGGCCGCCCATGGTGCGAGATGCGATAGGGCGACCGCGTGTCGTATCGGGGTGAGCTCATCTGTCCAGTGACCGACAGCTTGACCAGCCGTTCGGCGTCCGTCGCAAGCATCCTCGTCCTCGACTACTGATGACCGACAGGCCTACTGGCAGACCCATTCGTTGCGTCGCCCGACCGACCACATCCAGCCGGCCGCGTTCGCATTGGCCCAGGGGTCGAAGATATCGTACGCGGCATAGGGCGTCGAGGCCCAGGTGCTCCGGATGAATTGGAAGAGTCCGTAGGATCCCGCGGGGTTGACCGCGTTCGGATCGAGAACGGACTCGCAGCGGGCCACCCGCAGCATATCCGCGCGGGACTGGCCGTAGCGGTCAGCCGCGGCATAGATGATGGCGATGATCTGCTCTTGCGTGAGATTGCCACCCCCACCGCTCGGAGGCGGGGTCGTGGGTGCGGGAGCCGGCGGGCCGGTCGTCGTCAAATACGTGGCGTAGGCCCAACCGGACGCACCGTTGTACCTGACGGAGGAGAAACCAGCCTGACTCTGTCCGGTCAGGGTGACGGCCGCCCCGCGCGGCATCACGGCGACGACGCCGGTCGAGGTGCTCGGCCCCGATCGCAGGTTCAAGTCGGTGGTCGTGTAGGCGGTGCCGGTGGGGCCTTGCTCGGGTGCCGGCTCCTGCGTCGGAGCGGGCGCGGACGGGGGCGTTGTCGGTTGCGGCGCGGTGCCCAACCTCAGGAAGTCCCGGTGAGCCCAGCCGTCAATCCCCTGATAGCGAGTGGCATGGAACTCTCCCGAGCTTTGACCGGTCAACGCCACAGATGCGCCATAGGGCATCACGGCCAGAACGTTTGACGTAAGATTCGGGCCGGATCGCAGATTAAGGGCGGCCGTGGTCACCGCCGTGCCGGAGGGACCGGATACGGGTGGCGACGCCGGTTCCGGCTCCGGTGTGCCGCTGCCTCCGCTGGTGAGATAGGAAGCGTAGGCCCAGCCACTGGTGCCGCCGTACGTCACCGGAACGTAGCCGTTTTGGCTGCTGCCCGTGATTGTGACGGCCGCCCCGCCCGGCATCACGGCGAGAACGCCGGCCGATAGGGAAGGACCAGACCGCAAGTTGAGATCAGTCGTCGTCCGTGCTGATCCCTGGCCGGGTCCCGCGGCGGGCGGGGGAGCCGAGCTGCCGATGGAGAGGAACTCGCCATAGGCGTAGCCACGGGTGCCACCATAGGAAACGGGGTAGAACCCGTCATCGGGAGACCCCAGGACCTCAACGGACGCTCCAGACGGCATCACGAGGATGACGGTGGAATTCAAACTCGGGGCGGTGCGGAGGTTGAGGTCCGAGGTCGTCCTCGCGGAAGCGGCGAGCGCCTTGCGGGGAGCCGGTACAACTGCGGCGGCACTTGTCAGGATCATGAATGCCGCAAGTACGGCAAGCGTTCGGCGCTGCGTCGCGCCTGCGATGCGCGGATGACCATGAGTCACGGGTCAAGCTCCTAGATGCAGGATCGCGGGGGTGAGCCGGCTGATGGCCAGGCACACGACGGTCCGCCAGATGGGCGCGAACCGCGGCGGGTCCTACCGATACGACCAGCTCGATGGTCGCTGTACCGAATGATCAGGAAGAAACGGGCGTTGTATTCAGCCCCGTTTTAGCGCCGTAGCTGTCCCTCAGCAGCCACGCGGTATGAGTCAGCGGAACGCGCCGCAGCCCCGGCGCGCGAAGAATGTACGGGATCCAAGCCGGTTATCGCATGGCCGTTGTCGGTCAGTCAAGACAACGCCGCGAAGGTGCTCGCCCGCCTGTGCCGAGTCGGCACAGCTTTCCTCGTGTCTATTCTACGCCATGCTAGCCGTGGTGGATTCCTCCACGCCTGTATGAGGGATCTCTGACCCATGCCTGATAAGAATGAGCCGGCGCGGAGAAGGCTTCCATGCTCGTCAGACTTCGTTCAAACTGGTCCATGACGCGCACTCCTCGTTAGAAGATCATGATCATCCACGGAGAAACGTCACGGTGCCGACCCTGAACCGGATCGTGATCCTATCGCCGTCTACCCGTGAGGGCGCGGCCAGCGGTTGATCGTCCCAATCCAGCGCATCGGTGACGCGCACGCGTTCGCCTGTCGATCCCATCCACACGGCGAGTGGCCCTCCAAGCGGGCTGACGCCGCGCACGAAGCCAAATGCCCATTGCGCGGGCACGTTGGTCGGCACCAGGTAGTCGTTCGCGGTCGGAACCGGCGCGGCGGTCGCCAAGGTATCAATTTGTGGTTGGGGATGGAGCGCACCCATCGCTAGGCCGGTGATAGACTCAATGAGCAAGGTCCCGCCACGCTCCGTAAGGTCGTGCTCAAGGTCGGGAGCGCGAATGCCGAATGGCACCTCGACCGTCTCTTGAGCCAGGATCGGGCCCGTGTCGAGCCCTTCGTCCATGAGATGGACGGTGACGCCGGTCTGGCGTTCTCCACGGCGGAGAGTCCAAAAGACGGGTTCGGGGCCGCGTCCAACGGGGAGGAGCGAGGGATGGAGGTTGATACAGCCGAGGCGCGGTAACGCCAGCAAGGGTTGCGGGAATCGCCACGGAAAGCAAGAGACTACAATAAGCTCGGGCCGGTAAGCGGTGATGGCCTCAATGTCGCCGGGCTGTCGGATGCTCTCCAGGGAAAGGATCGGGATGCCTGCCTCACGAGCAATCGTGATGACGTCGTCCTTGTCCCTGCTGTGCGACGTTGCCGGAGGTCCGGGGAGCACGACGGCGGCGACGCTAATCCCGGCGTCGACTAACGCGCGCAAGGGGAGCGCGGACGCAACGCAGCGCATACCAAAGAAAACGATATCTGGACCTCGACGATCTGGCGTGTTGATTGACACGGCAGGGATGTCTCCACTACGGTTTGTATGATAGAGACGCGCCGCGAGCATGAAGCGTGCTCGCGGGGGTCTAGCGAGGGCATACATGGCGCGATTAGTACAGTGTGTCAAGATCGGTCGAGAGTTGCCAGGGCTGGAGAAGCCGCCGTTCCCCGGCCCGTTGGGCGAGCGGATCTACGAGAACGTGTCAGCCGAGGGCTACGCGCTCTGGCAGCCGCACATGACGATCCTGATTAATCATTACGGGCTCAACCCGGCCGACCCCGACACTCGGCAAATGCTCCGTGAGCAGATGGAAGAGTTCTTCTTTGGCGCGGATGCCCGGATGCCCGAAGGCTGGATTCCGGCCGGGGCGGCGGCATCGAGCAAGGGCGCGGCCCCGACCAAGGGCGGTGCCCCGGCGCAGAAGAAGTAACAATCCCGCACACGATCACGGGCGAAGCCTTGCGGTATTCGGTCAGCCTTGCATCGTCAGAGCGATGAGTGGGTCGATCCGGAAGCCCAGTTTCGCGTGAGCCTCTCGCAATGCGGCCTCGGCCTCGTCGGGCGCCCCGGCGCGGGCGAAGATGAATCCAAGGTAACTCGCCCCTTCCGGCAATGGCACGAGCGGTTGATTGAGCTTGGCGGTGATCTCAATGCCGGTAACATGCTTCACGGCCCGCGCCGCCTCGAGCCCCTCAACCCCGCGCAGCATGCCCCCCTTTGGGATCGGGATCATCATCACGCCAGCCGCTTCCTGCCGTTCGTCCAAATCGGGCAGCGGCAACCCGACGGCGTGCCGCAGGATCAGGGTTTCCAAGCTGACACCGGCTCCGAACTCCAGGACCGTCGAGCAGAGGCCGCCGATCGAGCGACCGGCTAACTCAATTGGCCAGACGCCCTCGTCATTGATGCGGAGTTCCGCGTGAATCGGCCCCTCGCGTAACCCAACCGCTCCCGCCGCTTCGGCCGTCCGCTCGGCAACGGCTGCTTGCGTCACCGTTGGCAATCGCGATGGCGTGATATAGATTGTCTCCTCGAAGAAGGGGCCTTCCAAAGGGTCTGGCTTGTCAAAAAGGGCCAGCACGCGCAGCTCGCCACCGGAAAGCAACCCTTCCAGCGCGACCTCGACACCCGGCAGGTAACGCTCGACCAGCAAGAACGCGTGCTCGGGAGCCTCCCCGTTGCCCACCACGATCCGGCGGGTGCGCTCGAAGGCCCGACAGAATCCCGAGGGGTCGTCGGCCCTGATCACGCCCCGGCTTCCCGATAAGCGGAGGGGTTTGACGACACACGGGTACGCGAGTTCCCCGGCAATTGATGCCGGGTCAAGAGAGGCCGGGACACGCCGGTACTCCGGCACCGGCACTCCCGCGGCGGCAAACCGTTCGCGCATGACGAACTTGTCGCGCGCGGCGAGGGCGGACTCTGGGTCGTTGTGCGGTAGCCCGAGCGCGGCGCTGGCTTTGGCCTGGACGAGCGTGGCGCTGTCATCCACGGCGACGACCGCATCAATGGGACGATGCCGGGCCCCGGCAACAATCCGCGCGGCGGCAGCGTCCGGATCGCTGAAGGCGACGCCAAGCGGCACGTTCCATTCCGCTTGCAGCGCCTCCGGCAGATCAAGTGCCTGAATCACCTCCAGCCCGAGGGTTCGCGCGGCATCGAGGAACGCTCCCGCGCGATAGGTGGCTGGGCTCATCAACAGCACCACGCTGGGCGGCCGGGTTGTGGATGTTTCGATGCCCTGGTGAACAAGTGCCATGGAGCTGTATAGCATGGTGTGAAGCGCTTCCAGCCTACATAGCCGGGACCGCGCCCTGCTCGATCTCGACCGAGTTGCTGTTGACCTGCCCCAGGCTACAGACCACGACTGTGTAGACGCCACCACGCCCGTCCGAGGTCACGCTGATGTCCCGGACGCGCAAATTGGCATACTTGGAGGTGGAGCGATCCTTCCCCAGCCAGCTGTTAACTTGCTCCATCGCCCCGCCGGGGTCGGCCGACGCATCGGCGGCATGAAAGAGAAAGACGCGGGTATCGTTGGCGGGAAGGTCAATCATCGGTGGTCCTCCAGGTGAACAGATACGGCTCTCACTGTGCTGCCGCGAGTATAGTCTGCTGGCGACGGGTCGGGACTGGCGTCTCATTCTGATTGTGGCCGTTAGTCTGAGGCGAAGGGGAAAGGTGGCATGGGCTTGCGGATCATGGTTATCGGTGGCGGTGCGCGAGAGCACGCCCTCCTCTGGAAGCTATCTCAGTGCCGCGGTGTGGACGCGCTGCTCTGTGCCCCCGGTAACGCCGGAACCGCGTCGCTGGCGACCAATCTCCCTATCGAGGTTTCCGACCTTGGCGCGATGGTGCGCGCGGCCGACCATGAACGGGTCGATCTCGTGGTCATCGGCCCGGAAGAGCCGCTCGCGCGAGGGCTGGCGGACCGGTGTGCCAAGGCTGGGGTCCGCGCCTTCGGACCGACCGCGGACGCGGCGCGAATCGAGAGCAGCAAGTCCTGGGCGAAGGCGCTGATGACTGAGGCGCGTGTTCCTACCGCCAGGGGCGTAACCGTGACCACTCTTCATGAGGGGCTGGCCGCGCTCCGGGAGTTCGAACTTCCCGTGGTCATCAAGGCGGATGGCTTGGCCTCCGGGAAGGGCGTGGTGATGGCCGCCACCTACGCCGAGGCAGAGACAGTGCTGACGAAGTTCCTCGAAGCTGGCGCGCTCGGGTCCGCTGGACAACGGGTCGTCATCGAAGTGCACCTGGTTGGCCGTGAGGTCTCGGTGCTGGCGCTGAGCGACGGCAAGGCTGCCGTTCAGCTCCCTGCCGCCGCTGACTACAAGGCCGCGAATGACGGCGACCAAGGACCGAACACGGGTGGGATGGGCGCCTACGCGCCGGTTCCCGCGATGGACGCCAGTCTCCAGCTTCAGATTCAGGAGACGATCCTGGAGCCCACCGTTGCCGCGCTTGCTCAACGCCGATGCCCGCTCCGCGGGGTGCTCTACGCGGGATTGATGCTGACCCAGGATGGCCCGGTAGTGCTGGAGTTCAACGCGCGCTTCGGCGACCCAGAGGCTCAGGTCGTCTTGCCATTGCTCGATACTGACCTTACAGGGTTGCTGATGGGGGCGAGTGGTGGCGAGCTTCCCGGGGGCGGAATCGCGACGCGCGAAGGTGCCGTGGTCGGCGTGGTGCTGGCATCCGGCGGCTATCCAGGGCCATATCGGACAGGAGTCCCCATTCATGGTTTAGGCGCGGTGCCGGACGACGTGCTGGTCTTCCACGCGGGGACGCATCTCACCAACGATGGCACGGTGGTAACCGCGGGAGGCCGTGTCCTCACGGTGGTCGGGCAAGGCCAGACCCTTGCCGAGGCGCGAGAGCACGCCTACGCGGGCGCGGACGCGATCTCCTTCGCGGGAGTGCATCGCCGCTCGGACATCGCCCTCCGTGAATTGCGATGAACGGCCGGCGCCGCTTCCCCCCTCCTCTCGCGTCGACGGTGTCATTCATCACTGCCACGATCATCTCCGGCGCGGGCACCCGCCGGCGGTCTCGGCAGCCCCGGTCATGGGTCCGCAACCGGGGCACCGGGAGTGACTCAGCATTCGGGAACGCACCGGTCTTGGATGAGCCGGGGCCGCCCACCGACGCACTGCGAGAGGCCGCGTGGCAAGAGCCAGCGAGGCAGCTGACGGCCGGGCACCGCGCGCCGTGCCCCTACAATTCCGGGTACTTCGACCGTCTCCCCGGATCGGTGGGCAAGTCGATGCCCGCTATGGTAGCGTGCCGTGGAAATGACTGGTTGAGGGGGAGGGAGAGCAAGGTGTATGTGATCGTCGCGCGGTTCTTGGCGCAAGAGGGGAAGGACGAGGAGGTCGCACGGCTGCTGCGGGAGATGGAGCCTCTGTCCAACCAAGAACCTGGCTGCGCCCAATACACGGTCCAACGGTCGGTCGACGATCCACGCCTGTTCCTGCTCTACGAGCAGTACCATGACGAGGCGGCGTTCACGGCCCATACCGAGACCGAGGATTTCAAGCGGTTAGTCCTCGGCGAGGTCGTGCCGTTGCTCGAGCGCCGTGAACGCGAGGCGTTCTGGACGCTGGACTCCTAATCCCGCATCCCGCCCGTCGACTGCCGGCACGCCTGGAAGTCCATCGAAGAGGGTCGGCCCAGGAGGGGGATGGTCCGGCGGGGCGTCTTCGTCATGCGAAAGCTCGAACGCGGATTGGGTCCAGCGATGCTCTTCGCCGTGAACGAAACGGGCGAAACGCTCGACGGTCGCGCGTCCGGTAGGCGTCATGGTTCGGTACAACGCCACGAGCTGAAGCTCGGCGGCGTCGGGACCGGTGCCGTTCCCCGCCTCGATATACCCCGCGGCGCGCATAAGCTCCGTCCGGGAGGCCCCCAGCGCGAACGCTAGCTTGTCGAGGGTTCCCAAGCTGGGCCGGCCGCCCTTGCCTCGCTCGATCTCGCTCAGGTACGACCGGCTCAGCTCGGCCCGCTCGGCGAGCAGTCGCTGGCTGAGGCTGTGCCCGACCCGGGCGGTTCGGATCCACTCACCGAGCCGAGGGTCGATCTTGCCGGCTTTCGGCCCAACGGGGTTTTCCGGCTCCAATGCCACCCGAACCTCCCTCATTGCCCGGCGCTCTATGACATCAAGGCACTCGCGATGGGGTCGTGCCAATGCCCATCCGCTCGCGAACCAGCTCCATCTTCGGTGCGGCATACGCTCGGGCGCGCTCGGCGCCATGACGCAGGACCTCACGAACGGCGTCCGGATCCTCTTCATAGCGGGTGAGGCGTTGTTGGATCGGCGTGATCGCCTCGGCGACCACCTCGGCGAGGTCCTTCTTAAAGTCGCCATAGCCGCGCCCAGCGTAGCGCTGCTCGATGAGATCAACGGGTTCTCCGCTCAGCAAGCCGTAGATGGTGAGCAGGTTGGCCAAGGCGGGCTTGTCCGGGGCGGCGCGCACTTCGCTGTCCGAGTCGGTGACGGCGCGCTTGATCTTGCGGCGGATCGTGTCCGGATCATCGCTGAGCGCGATGGTGCTATTGGGCGTCCCGGTGCTCTTGCTCATCTTCTTCGTCGGGTCGTCAAGCGCCATAATCCGGGCGCCCTCAGGCTTGATGTCCGGCTCGGGGACGACGAAGGTCTCCCCGTATCGGGCGTTGAACCGGGAGGCGGCGTCACGGGTGAGCTCGATGTGTTGCTTCTGATCCTCCCCGACGGGAACCAGATCCGCGTCGTAGAGGAGAATGTCCGCCGCTTGAAGGACAGGGTAGACGAAGAGCGCGGCCGAGACCGCTTCATCCTGACCCGCGGTCTTATCCTTGAACTGCGTCATCCGGCGCAGCTCACCGAACTGGGTCACGGAGCTGAGCAGCCAGCAGAGCTCGGTGTGCTCGTGGACGTCCGATTGGGCGAACAGGATCGAGCGCTGGGGATCGATGCCAGCGGCTAGTAGCACGCTAGCCAGCGAGAGAGTTTTGGCCCGGAGCGTGGCAGGGTCGATGGGCAGTGACAGCGCGTGGAGATCGACGACGCAGAAGATGTTGTCGTACTGGTCTTGCTGCGTCACCCAGTTCCGGATCGCGCCGAGATAGTTGCCGAGGTGCGAGTTGCCCGACGGCTGCATGCCGGAAAAGACGCGTTGTCGTGTCTGACTGATTGCCGCGCCGCTCCGCGGCACCGTGGCAACCTGTGCCGCTCCCATGGACGATATCCTCCCGTCGTCGCAATATGAGCCAATGCGCAGTGTAACGGTGATTATAGTGGGACGGGCATCGCGTCACCGGGCGCGGCCACACCCGTGAGCCGCCGGCCGTTTGCTTGCTACGGGTGCTCGTCGCCGATGTCGTCGCAGTCATCCGCTGGGAGCCATCGGATACCGAACTCTCGCATGCTGTCGATCACCGGAAGAAGGGCGAAACCCTTGTCAGTCAACGTGTACTCAACCCGTGGTGGCACCTCCGCGAAGCACCGGCGGCTGATGACGCGAGCCTCTTCCAGGCGCTTGAGTCGCTCCGACAGGGTCTTGGGGCTGATACCGGTAAGTGACCGTTGGAGCTCGCTGAAACGG
>DASYWB010000404.1:0-6840 GCA_035936495.1 Thermomicrobiales bacterium | reverse complement strand
CATTGAGGGAGAACGTCAACGGCCTGCCGACCGCGCCTTCGATGGCGAGCATCCCATCATGCGCGGGCAGCGCGAAATTACTGCGGACGTAGTGCAGCGACGTCGGGGTCAACGGCTCACGCAGCGCCGCCAGCGGCGTTTCCGCGTTGAACGGCTCCGCCTTGACCATGACGAGCCCGGACCGGTCCATGGAATGTCCTTCCGTATCAGCTATCAATTCTCAGCCCTAGGATGACGGCTACGCGTGGCACCTTACCGCAGCCGCGGATTGTCCGCTCATTGGTGCGGGAGCGTGCCGCCTGAAGAAGCCGCATGATCATGATGCGAAACGCTGCCAGCTATCACCTGATGGCCTACTTCTTGCTGTCGCTGTTCCGCATGCCGAACATGCTGCTTCCGCGCCTGTGAGAAGCAACGCGCCCTAGTATCCAGGGAGGATAGAATGGTGTTTCCAGGATCGCGACTCGTTGTGATGGCGGCCATGGCTTTACTGCTTGCGCTCTCCAGTACCCTCGCGTCCGCCGCCGCCCAGGACGCGCCGGCCGAGATTGATTTTCGGATCAACAAGATCAACTGTCCGAGCGACCCCGGTCAAGTGAGCCCCGCCGCGGGCAATTTCCCGCCGGAAGGTTGCACCGCCGCCAGCGGCGTCACCTTCACGGTGGAAACTGAAGACGGGACCGAGGTTGCCTCGTGCACGACGGACGCAGACGGGATGTGCATCGTCAGCGCCCCGAATGAAGCGACGGTTGTCGTGACGGAAGATGTGTCGACGGCCACGGAAGGATACGCGCCACGCGAGAATCCAATCACGACTCAGGCGGTGACCGAGTTCGCCGGCGCTGTCTTCGTCAACATCTTGCAGACGCCTCCGGATGATGGAGACGACAACGGCGACGACGGGGACAACGGAACCGACGCCGCTCCAGTCACCCTCCCCGATACCGGGGTTGGCGCGGCAGCCAGCGACGGAGCCTCCAAGCCAGTCCACGAAGCCTTGACCCTGGTCGCCCTCGCGGCCGGCGCCCTTGCCCTCCGCCGCCGTCTCGCAATCTAGCTCCTCGCCGAAGCCATTCGCTCTCAGCTATCAGCTAAGTGCTGATAGCTGAGAGCTCGTCTGGAACCAAACCTGCCTCGCGGCTGTATAGGAGATACTCGCGGCTCGCTTGCGGGACCGACCCTATATGTGCCGGTCATCGTTCGATCGGTGGCCGATGCCGGAGGAGTAGACCATGGGCCGACACAGAGCCTTTCATCTCGTCCTCATTGTCCTGACGCTGGTCGCCATCCCGAGTCCCGCGACTGCCGGAGGCTGGGCAACTGTCCGGCTCGACGTGCCGCTCGGGGTCATCGAGACGGGGGAGCCGCTGCGCATCGGCTTCATGGTCATGCAGCACGACACTCGCCCCTTCGCCGGCGCCGAAGCCCGATTGGGGGCGACCAATACGGCGAACGGCGACGAAGCTCGCGCCAACGCCGTCGAAGAAGGCCCTGAGGGTCATTACGTGGTCGAGGTTGCATTCAACACGCCTGGCACGTGGACGTGGGAAATCGCACCCGATCCGTTTGCTCCGACGTCTTTACCACCGCTGACCGTGGTCGACAAGCGCCCGACTCCCGCCTCCATCGAGGCGTCGCGACCCCCGGATACCAAGACAGCGCACGCCGCCGCGATCCACGCGGGCTCGTGTGATAGGCTCGATGACCAGGCCGAACTGCCACTGTCCGACGTGGTGGCCAGCTCGCCCGATACGCCGGCGATACCATTCATCAAGGAAAGCCGCACGACGCTCGATATCGAGCTGAGCCAGCTTCTGACGAGGCTGCGAGCCATCGCGATCCATAGCGAACGCGACGATGCCCTGATTGCCTGCGGCGACATCTCCGGCAACATGGCCAGCGGACGACTGACGATCGGCCTCCGGGAGGAAGCGGGATCCGGCTATGCCGGCATCGCGGAGCTGACCTCGGACGGAGACCAGACGGGGGTTACCGTCTACCTCGCCCACGGACTGATGGCACCGCCGCGCGGCGTCCAACCCGAGGCCGCGACGGGCCCGAGGGTCGAGATTAGGATGGCCGGTAGCACCTTCTCACCATCCAAGGCCGAGATCAGCCCCGGCACGACTGTCATCTGGATCAACGACGACGCTGTCACGCATGAGGTATCCAGCGACGCGCCGACCTTCGCCGACTCGGGCGTCATTGATCCCGGCGACAGCATCAGCCAGACCTTCACCGAGCCCGGCACCATCGCCTACCAGTGTGCCTTCCACGCCGGTATGGCGGGAACGATCATCGTGACGTAGCGGCCGTGTCCCCTTGGCTCCCTCCCCTCCTGGCACCGGCCCTGCGCTCGGTAAGCCAGGGAGAGGGGGCGAGCGATGCCGGGTCGGCGACACGCGATCGACGATAGCCAGGGTTGCGCTCGCGGGCTCGATCCTCAGGTGCTTCACGGCAATGGATCTCGCCGCGTGACCAGCGCTCGCTCGGACCGAGAGAACCGCCCTTCGCTCGTAAGCCGCCGAGACATGGTGGAAGGTGGACGGGCTTGAGGTCCATGCCCGTGTCTCGGAGACGCCTCGTCCCACCGGCACGCCGGCAATCGTGCTGATTCACCGGCTCTCGATCTCCAGTCGCTACGAGATACCGCCGCCCGGAGACCGGCGCGCTCTTTTCATGTCTTCGCCCCAGACCTGCCCAGCTTCGGCTGGAGTGCCGACCCGCCAGCGATCCCCGGCATTCCCGGCCTGGCGGAATATCTTGGCCGCTGCTTGCCGCCGTTGGGCTCAACCGGGTAGCGCCGGTCGGGAATTCACTCGGCGCCCACGTCGCCGTGGAGTTCACGGTGGGGCGGCCGGAGAGCATCTCGCATCTGATCCTCAGCGGCCTCACATTCGATCCCAGGGACCGGCATCTCTGGATCCAGGTTGGACGCGCGCTCCGGGACATCCCACGGGAACCTCTGTCGTTGCTGCTCCTCCAAGTTCGAGACTTTTTGCTTGCCGGACCGGGCCGCGTACCGAGGACGCTGGACGATGCGATGCACGATCCCCTCGGGGCCAAGCTGCCATGTGTGACCGCGCCGACGCTGGTCGTTCGCGGCGAGTGCGATCCACTCGCGCCGCAAGCGTAGTCGGAGGAAATTGTCCGCCTCCTACCCCACGGACGGCTCGCCGTCGTCCCTGGCGCTCCACGCGCCGTGAACCACGCCCGCCCAGCCGCCTTCGCCGAGCTCGTGACCCGGTTCATCCAGGCCAGGTGACGCATCGGCGCCATATGTGCCTCTCGCATCCGTCCCGCTTGGAAGGCCTTCTTTACATAGAAAAGTTATACTGTGGATTCTTGGTATGCCCTGGAAAGTAAAGAGGGTGCCTCGATGAAGGAAATAACCGCGACGATCAGCAGTAAGGGCCAAGTGACGGTGCCGATCGAGGTGCGCCGTCGCCTGGGCGTGGGACCGCACGACAAGCTCTCGTTCATCATCGACGGTACGGGCGTGGTGGTACGTCCGGCGGCGTTTACCATCGAAACGGTATTTGGATCGGTTCCCGCTCTACGTGGCGATTCCGATATGAACTTCAAGCGCATTGCCGAGGAGGCCTGGGAGGACCAGATCGATGCGAAGGCAGCATCGGTGGACGCGACGTGATCTTCATAGACGCCAACTACTTCATCCGGGCGATAGTGGTTCAAGTCACCCCGCAAGACCGGATCATGGCAGATCATGCGATGACGTTATTTCGCCGTATCGCTGCTTCCGAGGTAGAAGCGACAACCTCGGAAGCGATCTTGGCCGAGGTGATATTCATCCTTTCATCGCGACGGCATTTCAACTTGCGGCCGGATGAAATAAGCGCTCGGATCAAGCCGTTCTTGCAATTGCCCGGGTTGCGGCTGCCACAGAAGCGCATCTATTTCCGGGCGCTCGATCTCTACGTTTCGTTTCCGAATTTGCGGTTCGTCGATGCGCTCTGCGCGGCCTACTCGGAACAGCCAGGTATGGAGCTGGCTACCTTCGACCGCGATTTCGACCGCGTCCCGAACCTCGTCCGTTACCAACCCTAGTTTTACCCACCGGAGATGGGCCACAACAGGTCACCATCTGGCGCGCCGCGATGCGTACGTACATGTATACTTACGGCCGTCGGCTCACGTGCCCCGCCTTGATTGCACATCACTCTTACGAGGCTCTATCTGATGGGAAGGTTGGCGGGATGACGACATCGACGGTTGTTGCGGAAGCTTCTGGCGTGAAGACTCACCCGCTCACTCCAGCGCCTGCCGACGGGCCTGAGTCGCCCTTCGCCTCGCCGCCGCCGGCGGTTACGTTGCTCCGGGAGGAGTCGACCGCGCACCCGGTTGCCCTGGCGATCGCGGCGGCCTGGTCGTGCTACGGCGGCAAACCAGCCAAGGTCGAGAATGTCCGCCGCCTGATCGAAGAACCGCCCTCCCCGTCGCTGAGCCCAGAGAAGGTCGCGGCGCGGGCCGAGCGGCGAGACCGCGCGCTCGCCCTCTACGCGGACCTGTTCGCCGCCGGTCATCACACCACGATGCAGCACGCGACATTCGTCTTCGTGCTCGATAATGTCTCGCGCCTGGCGGTCTGGTCCTTCTTCCACGCCCATCCGCACTACAACTCGGAGCAGGTCTCGCAACGCTATCGCGAGGTCTCGGGCGAGACGATG
This sequence comes from Thermomicrobiales bacterium, assembly GCA_035936495.1. GTDB lineage: Bacteria > Chloroflexota > Chloroflexia > Thermomicrobiales > UBA6265 > DASYWB01. Next base: position 2,152 of record DASYWB010000404.1, on the reverse strand, counting down.
GTCACGCCTACCCTGCCGGAGCAAGACGCGGATATCTACCGCGCGGCGATCCAGCGCGGCTTGGACGGCTACCGCCGGTTGACCGAGCTGCTCAGCCCCGACTTCGAGGAACGCTACGCGCGCGTCTTCCCGGCCCGCGCCAAAGCCAAGGGCGAGGCCGCCGAACAGCGAGTCGCGGACGCCGTGCAGAAGCGGGCGCAGGAGGTCGCACGTTATGTCCTGCCGCTGGCCACCCCGGCTCATCTCTACCACACGGTCAACGCCCTGACCTTGCTGCGCTATCACGCGCTCGCCAACCAGCCTGATGCCCCGAGTGAGGTGCGCTACATCGTGCGGCGGATGGTCGAGGAAGTCCTGGCGGTCGAGCCCAACTTCCTCGGTGCGCCCGAGCATCCGCTCGATCTGCGGCCACTGGCGGCTGGGGAAAGTCCAGAGGGCGAAGCCTTGGCAACCTGGCAGGCATCGCTCAAGCAGTCGCCGGATGCCGCCGAGGTCTTCTGCCAGCAGTTCGATGCCGAGATGGACGGCCTTGACAGTCGCCTGGTGGCGCACAACCCTGAGGCCGAGCGGATCATGGCCAGCGCGGTCCGGGCCGTCACGGGGTCCAGCGCGGACACGGTGTCGGACGGGGAAGCCATCGCACACGTCCTCGACGGCCGGCACAACCCGCATCTCGGGCATCCCCTCTTCCTAGGCATGAACTCCAAGCTGATGCAGACGATGAACCATGTGCCGTTCACCTTCCAGAAGCGGATCAGCGGGGCCGAGGATGCTCAGAACCAACGTCATCGCGGCACGCTTGGCTCGCGTCCGCTGCTGACCGCGCACCTCCGCCGGGATCCAGACGTGATTGTTCCCTGGGCCATCCAGCAGAATCCGGAGGCGCTCGCGGAATACCGAACGACGGTGCGCGCGCTGTGGGACGCGATCAACACGCTGCGCGACCGGGGTGTGGCGCCGGAGGTACTGCTCTACCTGCTACCGAATGCGCACCGCGTCCGTTTCTACGAGAGCGGCACGCTGCTGAGCTACTACTGGAAGTGGGTCAAGCGGCTCTGCTACGACGCGCAGCGGGAGATCTTCGACACGGCACGCCAGGAAGTCGCCCAAGTCCGCGCCGTCCTGCCGGCCATCGGCCACTACGTCGATGGTCCTCCCTGCGTGATGCGCTCCCGTGCCGGCACCAAGCCCTTCTGCCCCGAGGGTGAACGCTACTGCGGCATCCCCGTCTGGCGCGACTACGAATTCGAGACATTGAGCGAGCGGCGGGTGATGTAACCCTTCCCGTCTTGGCAGCCATGCCTAGAAGGTTGCCCGCGGTCACGACGGGGAGACCGGATTCGCGCGTACGAGTATCCATTCGACACCACGAAGGAGCGAAACGGCGGCACGAGAGCTTACGTCGCTGACCCGGTGTGAATTACGGCTGGATCGGGTCGCCAGCGGGCGCCAGAGCGGCTGGCCGGCCTGGCTACTCGCCAAGAGGAGGCGGACGCCCTGGGTGCGCTCGGCGGTCTTGCCGAGCGACCTGCCATGACCGGAGTGCTCCGAGTAGGCGGTGAACCGGCTATGGTCGCGGGCGTGCCCGCGACCATAGCGGACCGAATTCCTGCCACGCTGACCGCCCCATCCTCCGCCCCCGGCGAGACCAATGCGGAGGCCCGGGGCAACTAGCGTCCACGGTGCTACAGAGATGACATGCGCTCGGTGGCCGTCGCCCCGGTCATCAAGGCAGGCAGGCGCCTGTGGCCCTCACGGGACCTGCGGGCAGGGGGTTTGCCTGCCTGCGGTGATACTCACGGGACCCTCTTCTGGGACCGAGAGGCACGCCGTGCTGGTTCCCTGGCTGGCGGCGCTAAACTGCCCCCCCACGCCGACGTAATTGCCATCCGCATCGAAGTATTTCGGTGTTATCCCCTTGGCCAGGTCGTGGCTTGTGCCACTTCCCTCGCCAGGCGGGTCGACCGTGATGGTGTGGGCGGCGACGCTCACGACGTTGGTCAACATCAATGCCGCTACGAGCACGGCAGCGCAGACTGCGCGCTTCATGGGTGAACTCCTTCGCTTGTCGACGGAACAGCGGGACCGGTCCTCGTCTCCGAACATACGCCCGTCCTTCTATAATGTCCAATACTTGTTCACGATCAACATC
>DASYWB010000403.1:0-6584 GCA_035936495.1 Thermomicrobiales bacterium | reverse complement strand
GCTAAGGTTGATCGTTGATCCCGAGAGACCGGACAAAGAAGCTAACCTTCTAGCCTCTATCCAAACGTCGCTTCCCATTGATGAAGCGGTTGACGCGCTGGATCGCCTGGACGAGACGTGGTGGCTTGAGGCGTCGGTCCGCGGCTCGGGACTGCTCATCCTCGATCTCGAACCGATGTGAATGGTTTCGATTGGACCGCGTTCCTCACCCTCGCGGAAGAACTGTTGGAGCAACGAGAGCGTTCCAATGTGATCGCTGACTACGAGAACCGTTATCCAAATCCGGTTGCTCATGCGAGACTCGTCGTGCGATTGGCAGCGCGGTTGCTAGCCGATCTTCGCGATCTCCAGCTCTCGTCTCGGGATGTGTGACGGCCGTTCCTGGCGTCCAGCTATCGGGGCGCCGGCCTAGAACGTTATCTCGCATCGCCACTCCCGGCACCCATGAGTGGCGATCCCGTTGGCCGGCCTGCCTTCAACCGGGTTCATCGACAGAAGCCCAAGCCCATCATTGGCACGAGTCCTGCGCCGACAACGCAAAGCAGGCGGCCGAACGTGAGAGGAGAGCCAAGATGTTGTTCCATTGCCAGTTTACGTGGTTCCCGGGCACGACCCGAGAGCAGGTGGCGAAGCGGATCGTCCAGCAGCATGACGCGGGCGCCAATCATCCTGAGCGCATTCGTGGATGGTACAACCTGGCGGGCGGGGGTGCCGGTTTCCTCATCGTCGAGATCCAAGACGCGAAGGATCTCGCCCCGTTCCTCCAGCCCTACATGGACCTGATGAGCTGGGATGTCCGCGCGATCACCGAGAACGACTACGCCAGCACCGTTGAAGAGATGCGCCGCGTCGCCTAGTGGACGATCCGGACGGATCGACCCTCGGCTCGGTCCTAGGTATTCGACGAAGCGAGGCACCGACCACTCGGTCGGTGCCTCGCTGTTGCGCGTCGCCCACGGGCGATGACGCTTGAGACGGACTCCCGTTGCATGCGTCCGGATGGACCTGATGGAGTGGCGACCGCGCGGGGCGGAAAGCACGACGCTCAACTCGACAAGCTGGCTCTCACCGAGGAGCAGAGGCTTGGCGGTCGTGCATTACCCCCTGCCCCCTCCTCGGCGCACGCCGTGCCAGGGTTTTGGCAGGCAATCTTAGTTCCAAAGACCGTTCAGAAATCGCAGCTGTTTGGCCGTCTGCAGGGTGCCGCCTCCTTCGTGGTGGTTGTATCGCCAGACGTTGATCTCCTTCGGACCCGAGTAATGGTTGAAGGTCGCAAAGACGGTCGACGGCGGGCAGATTTCATCCATGAGTCCGACGGAGAAGAGGGCCGGCGCGATTGCCCGGCTGGCGAAGTGCATGCCGTCGATGTGGGCGAGGGTTTCGAAGACTCGCTCAACCTCGTCTCGATGGGAGACGCAGTAGCGAGCGATCTCCTGATAGGGGTGAGCATCGGTAATCTCGGTCGCTCGACGGATGTGAGAGAGAAACGGGACATCCGGCATGACGGCTGCGAGATCATCGATCAGGCCACTGACCGCGACCGAAATACCTCCGCCTTGACTGCGGCCGCTGACCGCAACGCGGTCGCGATCGACGGCAGGGTGCGACCGCGCGGCCTCAACGGCGCGAACGGCATCGGCGTAGACCCGCCGGTAGTAGTGGTGCTCGGGATTGAGAATCCCCCGCGTCATGAAGCCCGGGAAGTGCGGCTCCCCGGCGGGCGCCGGATCGGGCGTGTCGCCCGGCAGCCAGGAGCTACCCTGTCCCCGTGTGTCCATGATGAAGTGGGCATAGCCCGCGGCTGACCAAAGGAGCCAGTCGTGCGGTCTGGCGCGGCCCCCTCCGTACCCGATGAACTCGACCACGCACGGTACCGGCGTCGTTGCGCCGCGCGGCACCTGCAACCAGGCCTTGATCGGGTGACCGCCGAACCCGGCGAACGTGACGTCAAAGGTCTCGATGGCGCGAAGTCCCGTGTCGATGGGATGAAAGGTGGCGTCGAGGCGATGCGTGTGGGTCTCTTCCAATGTCCGGGCCCAGAAGGCGTCAAAATCCGACGGCTCTTCGCGCTCCGGTCGATAGGCGCGAAGCTGATCAAGCGGAAGATCGAAGAACGCCACCAACCCCTCCTGCCAAATCCCTGTCACACGCTGAACCCGCCACACGCGCCATCGTGCGACGGGTTCACCAAGCCGTCAAGATGGGTGGCGGGCTACGCTTGCTGAGACGCGGGCTTGGCCGCCACCGGCGCGTCCTCCGGCCAGCCGATGCCGGGTGTCTGAGGCGGCCCGATCATGCCGTCGCGGCCGATGCCCTTCTCGACGGCGATCGGATTGCTGGTCACCAACGATTCATAGTAGGTGGTGTTCGGGATGGCGCAGGCGAGGTGCAGGTTCGGCGGGCCACCACCGTGGACTTCCGCCCGCAGGTTGAACGACTCCGCGAGGTGGGCGATACGCAGGCCGCCGGTGACGCCGCCCTTGAAGTGCGTGCTCGTGCGCAGCATGCCGGCGGCGCCGACCGCGATGAAGTCCGCGGCGTTGTAATGGGCACCGTCGCTCGTCTCGGCCACGAGGAGCGGGATCGTGAGTTTCTCGGCGAGTCGCCGGTACGCATCGATGTTGAACTCCCGCATCGGCTCCTCGTACCAGAGGAAATCGGCATCTTCCAGGGCCCGTCCCAAGTAGAGAGAATCGACATAATCGAAGCCAGCCGAGCCATCATACATGAGTGGGACATCCGGGCCGACGTGCGCTCGCAGTGCCTCCCCGAGCCGGGCGTCCTTCCGGGCATCGCCCCAGGCATGGAGCTTGATCGCCGTGAAGCCGTAATCGAGGCACTGGTCGGCCACATCGAGATATTCCTCGATGCTCTCGAACGTGACGGTGCTGGCATAGGCCGGGATCTTGTCGCGGTAGCCGCCGATCACCTTATAGAGGGGTAGCCCCGCGACCTTGGCGGTAAGGTCCCAGAGGGCGATGTCGGCCAGGCCCAGGGCGTAGATGGGAAGCTCCTCGATCCGGTCGATCTCCCAGACGCGATGCCAGAGCTCTTCTTTGAGCAGGGGATCGGCGCCGATGAAGACATCGCGCAATCGCCGGTCAACGAGGTCCACGAGAATTGCCCCGCGAGCGCCATGGGCGACGCCGGTGAGGCCCTCATCGGTCCGGATCGTCAGCTTGGTGCTGGTCAGGGTCGTGCCGGAACCGGGAAGTCCCGCACGCCAGCGAAACTGGTGCGGCACCGGGCGTTCGCTGACCTCGGTCTCGACGGCGGTAATCTTCAACGCGCGCTCCCCTCTAGGTGATGTTGGTTTCCGGCGCCGGCGGGTTAGGCACAGGCCGGGCTATCCGCGTCCCAGCGGTTGTACTTCGGGTCGCTCTGTCGCGCCAGCGTCTCCCGCGCCTCCAGCCAGAGCGCCGTCCAGCGATCCGGGTCGCGAAGCTCCGTCTCCGGGTGCCGGCGACTCCGGGCGATGAAGCCGGGAAAAGCCCCCCGGCCGGTCGGCTGACCAATAGGGTTGTACCGGAGATCGAAGCTCCAGCGGACATGGTCGCTGACGTTCGACAGCGAGCAGTGCGGGGTCCGGCGGTGCATGAACAGGGCGCTGCCGCGCCGCATCGGCAACGGGACCATCTGCTCAGTGTTGAGGAACGCATCCGGGATGTGGAGTCCGAATCCGCCTGGCTTACCGGCATCTGGCGGACAGTGCGGCATCAGCCCATCCACATGGGCTCGCGGCTGGACCGCGAGACAGCCGTTCTCCTCCATCGTGTCGGTTAGCGGGAACCAGACCGTGATGATGTCCGTCTCGTCGGCGTCCTCGGTAATCACACCGTTGTCCTGATGCCACGGCGTCGCACCGAGTTGGACCAGACCGGTATTGGGGTCCTTCGGTGTGAGGTGCTCAGGGGGCTTCAACCGGACGTGCTGGACCGGATTTGAGTAGATCTCCGGGCCGATCAGCGACTCGATGACGTCCAGGATGCCTGGATGCCGCAGGACAGCAAAGACCGCTGGACCGGTCCAGAACGGAGTCTCCCGCGTCACCCCCGACTGGGGAAGCGAGAAATCGAAATATTGTGCGTTGACTTTGCCGCTCTCGGCATAGATCTTCGTCAACCGGTCTGAGAAGGGCAAATCCGCGTAGGGTGAAGCGATCTGACCGGACGCGTGGAGCTCCCGCGCGAGCCGGTCGAGCACACCCTCGTACTCGGCGATGATCGGATCGAGGTCACGCTCGGGATCGAGGACATCCTCAATGAGGAGATAGCCGTCCCGTTCGAATTGGTCACGTTGGTTTGGCGTCAGTGAGCCCATGGTTTCCTCCCTGCTGTAGAGCCACCTCTAGAATGCTGGCACTCTGGCGTCGACCTCGAGCTGTGCCTCCTTTCCCGGCGACTCGCCGATCGCCACGGCGCTATGCGCGTCCGCTCTTGGCAGTTGGCCCATCACTGTTCCGCCCGTGTCGTCCTGCACTGCCGCTCATGACATCCTAGCGAGAGGGCTGCGAGCCCATTCACGAGCCGCAGAAACGGGTCACCACGTCGTAGAGGAAACGTGTCGCGAAGCCCAGGTCCTCGACGGCGATGCGCTCATCGTGGCCGTGAACTAACGTCGAGTAAAGCGCCGTCCGATCGGACGGTGGATGGGGGAAGAAGCCGTAGACTTTGACGCCGGGGATATTGCGCGCGTCGGTGCCGCCTGAGACGAGATAGGGTGCGACGGCCGATCCGGGATCCAGCGCCGCCATGGTTTCGGCGATGGCATCGAAGAGTGGTGAAGCCGGATCGGCCATGATCCCTTGTTCCCGCGAGAGCAGCTCGACGTCGACCTGGTCACCCACCACGCCTTGGACGCGCTGGCGCCACTCGTCCGGGTCGGTGCCGGGGAGAATCCGGCCGTCAACGTCGAGGACAACCTCGGACGGGATCACGTTGATGCGGTGACCTCCGTGGATGATCGTCGGAACCGCGGTGTCGCGGGTCGTCGCGCGCAGCATGAGCCTGGTGTCCTCGTCGGGCGCGAGGCTCGCGAGTGCCACCCATGACGGTTCACGAAGGATCCGAGCCACGGCCGCTTGATGGTCGGCATCGAGCGCGGACGAGACGGTCTCCAACATCTGACGCACGGGATCGGTGAGGACCGTCTCCGGTTCCCAGGCGTGCAGCTTGACGAGCGCCTCGCCGATCCGCCGCATCGCCGTATCGTCGAGTGGAATCGACGCGTGGCCCGGTTGAGCGCGGGCCGTGATCCGTAGGCGCGCCGTCCCCTTTTCTCCCGACTGGCAGAGATAGAATGTCTTGCCGTTGAACTCAAGCGGGTTGCCGCCGCCTTCGTTGATCGCGTACTCCGCGTCGATCAAGCCCCGCCGGTGCTCCCACAGCCAACTCGCCCCCAGCTCCCCGCCCGCCTCCTCGTCCGCGAACGCCACGAGCAGCACGTCGCGGTCAAGCGCGACTCCCTGGCGGGCCAGCGCCAGGATCACCGCCAGCTCAGCCGCGACTTGGCTTTTCATGTCCAGCGCGCCGCGGCCCCAGATGAAGCCGTCGATCAGATCGCCGCCGAACGGGTCGTGGGTCCACTGGTCGCGTTCGACCGAGACGACGTCAAGATGGCCGGTGAGCATCAGTGGCCGCTTGGTCGCACCAGACCCACGGAGCCGTGCACTCGCGTTCCCCCGGCCCGGTGCGCTTTCGACCACCTCCGCTTCGAGTCCAGCTTCGAGGCAGGCATCGACGACGTATTGAGCGGCCACAGTCTCGTTCCCAGGCGGATTGGTGGTGTTGAAGCGAATCAATGCTTGGAGATGTCGGACGGCTTCGGCTTCGAGCGCCTGGGCATCGAGAAGAGCGGGTTGAGCAGACATCACTTGCAGATCCTTTGACGATAGGGATAGTGAGAGGCAAACGACTTGCCGCATGCTACGGTGTCCGCACCGTGGCGGCAAGACCAGCGGGAGCGGCGGCCATCGCCTGCTCATCGTGCCTACCTGCTATCGATTACCGCCGAGTCGTATCGCACCGCGGGCCGCGCTGAGCGCGGGTTCGGCCACAATCTCCACCGGTGCTGGATTGAGATGGCGACGGAGCCGGCGAAGCACCCGCGTTCGGAGATCAGTTTGGCTGGTGAGCATCCCCCCGCCTAGGGCCAGGGGGATGCTCCCCCCGGGGAAGTCCAACTGGTCGGCGACGACCCGCACCGCGAGCGCGAGTTCCCCCGCGGCATGGCTGACGAGGCGGCGGGCGGAGGCGTCGCCTTGGCAGGCGGTGGCGAAGACCACGGTCGAGAGACGCGCGATGTCACCAGGGTCGCTCTCATGATAGACGCGTCCGATCAGGCCAGTCGGGTCGGTGAGTCCCCAATGCTCCATGATCGCCGGCAGGAGCGCCGTCTTCGCTCCTCGCCCGTCGGCGGCCCGAGCGGCGGCTTGGAGCGCCAGCCGGCCGAGATCGTAGCCGCTTCCCTCGTCGCCAAAGACGTAGCCCCAGCCGCTGGTCCGCACGATCTCGTCGCGTGCGTCACGGCCAAGCACGATGGCCCCGGTGCCGGCGATCGCGGCGATGCCGCGGGCTCCGGGAAGA
>DASYWB010000402.1:0-1759 GCA_035936495.1 Thermomicrobiales bacterium | reverse complement strand
GATCCCGGGGCTGTCGCTGCATATAGATGTTCTCGGCGACGTCGAGGTCGGGGAAGAGGTTGGGGTGTTGGTGGATGACGGCGATGCCACGGTTGCGGGCATCGGCTGGACCATGGAGCGTCACCGGCTGGCCGTCGATCACGACCTGGCCGGTGTCAGGTTGGTGGACGCCGGCCAGCATCTTGACCAGAGTGCTCTTGCCCGCCCCATTCTCGCCGACGAGGGCATGGACCTCGCCGGGGTAGAGGGTGAGATCGACCCCGCGCAGCGCTTGGACCGCCCCGAAGCTCTTGGAGACGCCGGAGAGCGTGACGACCGGCGTGCGATCAGACACGGTCCACCTCGACGCCGGTGGCTCCAAACGTCTCGGCCGGGGCGGAGGAGACATTGGCAAGCAGCGCACGCTCAAGCCGGCTGACGTGCTCGATCCCGTGGAGCCCGAGTTGGCGGAACTCGCTGCCGTCGATGAGCGGGGCCGACGCGGCGGTCATGTGGATGGTCCGCGGGCCAACGGACGACCTGGCCAGCTTACGCGGTGATCCGCCTAGGCCCATCAGCTGCAATCCTCACCGGTCGGCTGAGGCAACGAGGTGCATAATCGCCACGGAGTTGGTCGGGATCGCGACCACCGACCCCCTGCAACCGAACGCCTGGCAACGTCGTAGGAGGTTGTCACGGAGTTGAGGGAGCCGGCGGCACTGGGGCTGACGAGCATTATGGTGGCGGCCGGGAGGCGTTCTTTGGCAGGCGTAGCACGAGTCAAGCGCCGCTGGAAGGAGTCCTCGTCAGCCGATAGCTTGGGCGGGACGGCCCCACCACTAATACGACGCACCTGCCCATGCTGCTCGAGGACGTCGAAGTCTCGCCGGGCGGTCATCCCGGCGACCCGGACCTCGGCCACCAGTTCCGCGACGGAAAGAGTCCCATGCTCGCGCAGCACGTCGACCATGCGCCGCCTCTCCTCGGGTAGCAGTGTTCGACTGTCTGTGCTTCGATGCTGCATAGGGGGCGATACATACGAAGCAAACAAGAAGGCACAGAGACTAGCACTGAACAGGATGGCCGTCAATGGTTACATCTGACATCCGGACGTAAGTCGGGCGCGCCGCGTGGTGGCGCAGACGTCATGGCGATTGTGCCTGCAGTTTCGGCCCGCCGTGACAAGACTTTCGGAGAGCCGGATCATTCACGTCCGGATGTCAGTTACATGGTCGCTTGCATGCGCCGGGAAAGCTGCGACAATTCCTCTCCCGTCCACGGAGACGGATGACGCCCAACGAAGGAGGGATACGCATGCGCATACGTCGTTTCGTCTACCCAATGGTGGTCGCGGTGATGCTGTTGACCAGCTTGGCCGCGTCTCGCGGGATCACGGCCTACGCGGCGCCCTTTGCCGCTCAGCCCGCTACCTGCAACACCGACTATCCGACCGAAACGCTTGAGATCATGGCGCCCGCCGCGCCGGGCGGTGGCTGGGACACCACGGCGCGCGAGATGCAGGCCGTGCTCCAGAACGAGGTCGTCGATCAGAGCGTCGAGGTCTTCAATGTGCCCGGCGCCGGCGGCACGATCGGCCTCTCCCAGCTTGCCAGCGACAACGCTGGCGATCCCCATACGCTGATGATGATGGGCCTGGTCATGGTCGGCGCTATCGCGGCCAACCAGTCAGCGGTTACGCTCGATGACGTCACCCCGATCGCTCGCCTCACGACCGAGTACGAGGTCATCGTCGTGCCGGCCGACTCCGAGATCCAGACCC
>DASYWB010000401.1:0-2887 GCA_035936495.1 Thermomicrobiales bacterium | reverse complement strand
GGATCCCAAAGCCTTGGTATCGATGTCATTCTGGCTGCTCAGGCACGTCTGCTGACGGCGCCACAAGACCAGGCTGTCGTTGCGACCACGAACGTCGGACACCTTGCTCGATTCGTCGAAGCGCGCCGGTGGCAGGACCTGCCTTAGACGCTTGATCGACCGTTAGATCATTTTTGTCACTGCCCCCTCCAGCCGCTCGACGTATCCTTCCAGAATGTTGAACGCGCGCTGGACCGGCTCGGGAGAGCGCATGTCGATGCCGGCCTCGCGGAGCAAGTCGATGGGATAGCCGTCGCTGGCGGCGCGGAGGAGGTCGAGGTAGCGTTGGACGGCGGGCTCGCCCTCGCTCGGGACCATCTCGGCGAGGGCGGCGGCAGCCGAGATGCCGGTCGCGTACTGGAAGACGTAGAACGGCGTATAGAGATGGCTAAAGCGAGCCCAGGTGATGCCGGTCCGCGCTTCGTCCAGCTCGACTTCGCCACCGTAGGCTTCACGGTAGAACCCGACGAGCGTCTCGCTCATACTGCCGGCCGTCAGGGCTTCTCCACGTTCCACCCGCTGGTGACAATCCAGCTCGAACCGGGCGAGGATCGGCATGGTGAAGAAGTAGCGGAGGTAGTTCGACATCCGCTCTTCGACGATGGTCAGCAGCCAGTTCTCGTCCTGATCCTGCCCCAGGAGATGGCGGCCCATCAGCGCCTGGTGCATGTTGGAGGCAGTCTCGGCCAGGAACATCGAGTATGGCCAGTAGGCCATCGGCCGGGAACGGGTCGCGTAATACGTATGCAGGGAATGGCCGAGCTCGTGGGTGAGGGTGCTGACGCTCTCCAGGTCGTCACGCCAGTTCATGCTGATGAACGGATGCACCCCATGGGTGCCGAAGCTGAAGGCGCCGCCCCCTTTGCCGAGGTTTGGCGCGCGGTCCACCCAGCGGTCGGCGATGCCTTGCCGCGTAATCCCGACGTACTCTTCGCCAAGTGGTTGGAGCGATTCCAGAATCAGCTCGACGCCCTCATCGAATGGGACCCTCGGCGCCTCGGTCGCGAGCGGCGCGGTCAGGTCGGCCGGGTGGAGCGTCTCCAGGCCGAGCAAGTGGCGCCGGATGCGAAAGTAGCGATGCCAGGTCGGGAGATTCTTCCAGACGGTCGCGATGAGGTTGTGAAAGACCTCGGTTGGGATCGCGTCCGGCGCCAGTGAGGCTTCCAGCGCCGATCCGTAGCCCCGCGCTTGGGCCCTGAAGACATCGCGCTTGACGCCACCACTCAGTGTGGCGGCGAAGGTATCGGCGAACCCGAGATAGGCGTCGGCAGCGGTGTCCCACGTCTCCCGCCGGACGCGGCGGTCGCGACTCTGGAGGTACTGTTCGACATTCCCCTGTGAAAGCGGGACGGTGACACCCTGCTCGTCCTGTATGTTCCCGAATGGAAGGTCGCCGTCTTCCAACGTCGTGTGGATTGTTTCGTAGGTGTCGAGCGGATTGCTAACCTGGGCCAGCAGTTCCTCGACCTCGGTCGAACGGACGTGAGCGCGCTGGTCCTGGACACGTCGAACGGCGTGCCGGTAGGGCTCGAGGCGCGGCTCTTCCTGAAAGAAGGTCTCGATGCGCTCATTGGAAATCGCCAGCAGCTCCGTATCGACCCAACTGACGGCCGCCCCGAACCGGGCCCGCAGGCCACCGGCCCGGTCCGAAAGCGCGGCATAGTGGTCGTTCCCCGCGTCTTCTGAGAAGCGAAGGTTGGCGTAGACGAAGACCCGATCCACGGCGCGGTACAGGTCGTCGCGGAGTGCCATCGCTCCAAGCAGCTGTTCGGGAGCGTCACCAAGGGTGCCGCGATAGCCATCCATCTCCGCCAACCGGGCATCGGCATCGCGAAACGCGTGTTCCCACGTCTCATCGGTTGGAAAGACGCTCTCCAGGTCCCAGGTGAATTCTCTGGGTACCGCGCCGCGAGGGGGAACCGCCCTCTGCCCGGTCGCCGGGTCTCCAGTGACAGTCATTCTCGCTCCTTCGACCTATCCGTATGCTGATGACCCGACCGTTCCAACGGCCGATGTCACGCGCTTGCCGGTTCGAGCGGATCCGTCCCTACGTTGATCTCCGTCCCATCATCGATTCCGTCGCCATCAGTATCAATCAACAGGGGAGATGTCCCATGGGTGGAGATCTCACTGCCGTCCCCGAGCCCATCTCCGTCACTGTCGAAGACCGCGGGGTCAATGCCGATTGCCGGCTCCTCTGCGTCGGTGAGGCCGTCACTATCGCTATCGACCGGCTCCGGGGCCGGAGGATCGGCAGGATTGAGCGGGTCGGTTCCGAAGGCCACTTCTTCCTCGTCGGTGAGGCCGTCGCCATCGCTATCAACCGGGGCTTCCTCCGCGGCTCGGAAGTTATAGAACGTGAGACCGACATCGGAATTTTCCGCGGAAAGCTCGACAACCGCCGCGCCTGTTTCGGGATCATTTGGAGCGCCGACGACAGTGGCGTTTACGTAGCCAGCGGGGAGCCGCGTCTCAGCCACCGTGTAGGGAGAGCCCTCGAACGGCACGTTCGTCCACGTGAAGACCTCGTCCTCAAGCGACGCGTCGTCCAGTGTCAGCGGATCAGCGCCCGTGGCGTCAGTTAGCGTGACGCCGAAGTCTTCCGTGGCAATGGTGCAGGCGGTGCCATCGTACGAGCCGGCAGTCATTCCCTCGGGGCAGTTGGAGACCGCCAGCCGGATCGTTCCCGTTTCACCGGCGGGGGTCGTTTCAGCGGGGGGCGGCGTTCCGCCAGGCAAGTTGTAGATCGCCACGTCAACTTCAGAGTTGGCAGCCAGCACCGCTATGTGTTCGCCACCGGTTTGAGCCGCGGGCGAGATGATGACGAAGTCGGAGTAACCCTCAGGCA
>DASYWB010000400.1:0-3122 GCA_035936495.1 Thermomicrobiales bacterium | reverse complement strand
GTAATAGATACGGGCTTCGAATGGACCACTACCCCCCTCGATCGTCACATCCTGAAACCCGTAGAACACCGGTGAGTAATAGAGATTAACCATGCACCCAACCTCAGTACTTCACAATTTTGAGCCGGGCGTGGGGAGCGGTTGAACGACGGGATGGGTGAAGGAGAAAGGCGGTGGTGCCATACTGCCGTTGCTCATCCCCACTGTGTGGAGCGACCGCATGACCCACCGTCTTCCCGTCTCCGAGCGTAGTCGGCGCCTTCCCGCCGAGCAAGTGCGCCAACTCACGACCGATCTGCTCGCTGAGCATCTGCCCCTGGGCGTCAGCGGCTATCGCTACCGCGACGCCGATATCTTCAATGTGGTCGTGGCGGCCGCCGCCCAAGGGCGGAGCCTGGCGAGCGTCGGCCAGCAGTTGGTCGCGGCACCGAGCGCGAACTTGGTGCGCCAGTACGTGACCGAGCGCCTCTGTGATCAGGAGTTCGAGGCGCTCGAAGCGCGGCTCAATGCCCTCTTGGTCGCCCGCCTGCCACGCGCCGTCCTGACCCGCCCGCAGCGGCTGGCGATCGACCTGACGTTGCTGCCGTACTATGGCCGGGAAGGGCTGGAACCGGACCAGTTGCGGCGCGGGGAAGCCAAAGCGGGCACGACCCGCTTCCATTGTTACGCGACCGCGTCGGTGCTCCACACTGGCCGCCGCGTCACCTTGGTCGCGACCTTCGTCCATGCGGACGAGGCCCTGCTCGATGTGCTCGTCGACCTGCTCGGCCGCCTGGACCGCCTCGGTGTGCGCATTCAACGCCTCCTCCTCGATCGGGAGTTCGCCTCCGTCGCTATCCTGCAGACCTTGGCGGCACAGCCGTTCCCCTCGATCGCGGCGCTACCCAAACGCGGTGCGCGGCTGAAGGCGCTCTTGACCGGGCGGGCGAGCTACCGCACGACGTACACCATGCGCAGCGCCGACGACGGGGACGTGACTGTTCCCTTGATCGTGGTCTGTCGCTATGCGGCGGGCCGCCGCGACCGCCACGGGCGGGACTACCTGCCCTTTGCCGTCGTCGGTCGCGGCGGGGATGCGTTGCGCCTGCGCCAGGTTGCGGCCGAATATCGCGATCGGTTCGGTATCGAATCCTCCTACCGGCAGATGAATGCGGTGCGGGCGCCGACCACCTCCCGTGATCCCGCCCTGCGCCGGCTGCTCGTCGTCGTCGCTCTGCTGCTTACCAATCTCTGGGTCTGGCTCAAGGTCGCTCTGCTGGCAGCGACTCCGCCCGCGACCCGACCACGGGCGCGACGGTGGTTGACCACCGCCTTCCGCCTCGACCGTTTCTGCGACCTCCTCATCGAAGCGATCAAGACGCGCTACCACACCCATACCGCGCTGGCCTACCCGTTCCCTACCGCCGCCCAGCTAGAATTGTGAAGTACTGAGTCTTTGCAGTGGACTCGTGCTGTAGCAACAACCGAGGGCAGGAACGGAAGTTCCCGCCCGGTGCGACGCTGAATAGGTGGGCAATCTTCCCACCCCTGGCGGACGCAACGCAACCATTCACCATCGAATGGGGTGAGTACGACATCTCTGGGCGGATCAATGACATTACCCTAGTGAAACCGTAGGGGACGACACCAGCGGCGTGGTCGGCCGATCCAAGGTGGGATGGTGCCGCGTTATGCCACCCCACTGTGGGTCCCAACGGGCAGGGTCAGACGGTCCGCCGTCGCAGTTCCGCCGCCGCGGTGTGCCGGATTCCGGCATCGGCGAAATCGACCGCCATTGATGAGAGGAACGTTACAAGCACTGGAGTGAATTCTGTTTCAGCTCGTGGAGGGTAGTGTGGGGCGGCGGCGGCCACAAGATACGGCCGAGGGGAATGAGTTCGGCTGTTGACCAGTTGCTCGCTGCCAAGCCGCAGTGCCGCGAGGGTACCAGATCCAGGGGCGCCATTCCCTACTGGCGGCCGGCAGCGCTGCTCTGGTCCATGGGCAGCCGCACGGTGAACGTAGAGCCGTCGCCCTCAGAGCTGACGACGGTGATGACGCCGCCGTGCTGCTCGACAATCTGCTTGGCGCCGGCGAGGCCGATGCCACTGCCGGATATGATCCCCGCCACGTTCGCGCCACGATGGAAGCGCTCAAAGATATAGGGCAGGTCCCTACCGGGTACGCCGAGCCCATGGTCCTGAACGGTGAGCAGCGCCCACCTATCGGCCGCGCTGTCGCCGGACCTCACGGAGCCAGGGATCGCCGTCGACTCGTGGTTCAATGAAACCGTTATGTCACCACCGGCCGGGCTGTACTTGATCGCGTTGCCAACCAGATTGGCGACAACACGTTCGAGGCGCTCCTCATCCCACGGTCCGGTCAGCTTGTCACATGATGAACGAACCCGGATGCGATGATGCTCGGTGGTCTTTTGTTGTTCTTCGGTGACGCGTCGGGTGAGCGCGACGAGGTCGGTGGGGCGGCGCTGAAGCTCCAAGCCCGCTCCGCGCTGGAAGCGGGCGGCGTCGAGCAACTCATTGATCTGACGCGTCATTCTGTTGGTGGCCGCGTCGATCTCGGCAAGGCCATCGGCGAGCCAGGGGGCATCGGGGCGATCGGAACGAGCGAGGCGGCGCTGCAACAGCTGCGCGAGGGTCTTAACCGCCGTCAGGGGTGTCTTCAGGTCATGCGACGCCGCCGCGACGAATGCGTCGACCCGGCCGACGGCTTCGAGCTGACGGTCGTAGGCGCGGGTAAGACGGTTGCCGAGATGGAAGGCAAGCAGCGCGATGACGACGGCGGTGAGACCGAGCAGCAGCAGTTCATCTCGAAGCTGGTCGCGGATCTCACCGAACGCGGCATCCGTCTGCTGTGAGACGAGCACTGCCCACGGGGCGCTCGGCACCGGCGCGTAGGCGACGAGCGCCGAGGACGTACCGGCGGTCTCCACCTCCACCACACCGGCGCTACCGGAGAGCGCCGCGGCGACGTCCCATTCCGGACCCGCCGGGATGGCCGGCAGGAGCGCGTCGGGACCGGAACGGACAAAGATGCTGCCCTGTGAGTCGACGACGGCGATGTGGACGCCGTCATCCCGTGGCGTCGAGGTCAGCGCATCCTCCAGCCGTCCGGTAGAGAGC
>DASYWB010000399.1:0-7138 GCA_035936495.1 Thermomicrobiales bacterium | reverse complement strand
CGCAGCGGCTCTGTTCGTAACAGCTCTCGGCTTCGTGGCGATCTACTTGTCCCGCCAGTTGCCGTACTCCGCGGAGTACGGTCCCGGGGCGGGCTTTCTTCCCTTCTGGCTCGGGGTTGCCCTGGTGCTGTTGTCAGCCATTCTCTGGCGCAATGCGAAAAGCCAGGCGGCGGACGACAGGGCCGCTTCAGGGCAGAATGATCCAGGCCACGCGAACGCCGCCCGATCGAACGACAAGAGCGCACAGAAGCCCTGGTTGATCTTTTTTGGCAGCATCATCGCCCTCGCGTTCTTGTTTCAGCCATTAGGCCTGTTACTGTCGTCGGCCCTGTTTATGCTGGTCACCATGCGGTGGGCAGCCCGGCGAACGTGGGTCTCCAGCATTGTCTTCGCTGTCGTCACGCCGATTGCCCTCTACGTTGGGTTCACTCGGCTACTGGTGATTCCGCTGCCGCTGGGCCCCTTCGGACCCTAGATAGGTAAAAAGGAAGGCACCGTTGACGTGATAGAGACACTGGAGAGCCTTTCCCGCGGGTTTGCGGTTGCGCTTACTCCGACCAATCTGCTGTTCGCACTCATCGGCGTGACCGCCGGCCAGATTATCGGTGCGCTCCCGGGTATCGGGACGGTTGTTGGCGTGTCGCTCCTGCTGCCGCTGACCTTCAGTATGGACCCCACTGGGGCCATCATCATGCTGGCCGGCATCTACTACGGAGCCCAATACGGAGGCACGATCAGTTCCGTTCTGATCAGCATGCCAGGCGAGGCGGCCACGGTCGTTACCACTCTCGACGGATACCAAATGGCACGGCAGGGACGTGCCGCGAAGGCGCTGGGGATCGCCGCCATCGGCTCCTTCGTTGCCGGGACGTTTGGCGTCGTGATGGTGACGTTGCTAAGTCCTGTGCTGACGACGTTCGCTCTGCGATTTGGGCCACCCGAGTATTTCGCGCTGATCCTGCTCGGATTCACGTCCCTCAGCGCTGTTTCCGGCACGTCGCTAGCGAAGGGGCTCGTCTCGGTCATCATCGGCTTACTGCTCTCCACGGTGGGCCTGGATATCATGTCAGGTCGGCCGCGATTCACCTTCGGTGAAGACTGGCTGCTTGACGGGTTTAGCTTTCTCGTTGCCGCCATTGGCCTCTTCGGCATCGGCGAGATCCTCCATGGGATGACGAACCCGGCCGATCGCCCGATGATCCATGCCTCGCTGAGCTGGCGCAACTCCTTGCCCTCATCGGCGGAGTGGATCCGCTCCCGCGGGGCAATTGTCCGGGGAACCTTGGTCGGGTTCTTTGTTGGCGTCTTGCCGGGAGCCGGCTCGACACTTGCGTCGTTTATGGCGTACAGCGTCGAGCGCAAGGCGTCCAAACATCCCGAGGAGTTCGGCAAGGGCGCCATCGAGGGCGTGGCAGGCCCGGAGTCGGCTAACAACTCTGCCTCAGCTGCTGCAATGATCCCGCTCTTGACGCTCGGCATCCCGGGGTCCGGGACGACGGCCGTCCTACTGGGCGGTTTCCTCTTGTGGGGACTGCGGCCCGGCCCGCTCCTATTTACCGAACACCCGGACTTCGCCTGGGGTCTGATCGCCAGCATGTACATCGGCAACCTGATGCTCGTGGTGCTCAATATCTTTGCGATCCCTCTGTTTGCCAGTATGCTCCGGGTGCCTTACGCGATTCAGGCGTCCTTCGTCGTATTGTTTGCCGTTATCGGAGCGTACTCGCTGGATAACAACCCCGCTGATGTTCTCATTATGACGGCCTTCGGCCTTATGGGGTTCTTTATGAAGCGGCTGGACTACCCCGCGGCCGGCCTCGTCCTGGGACTTGTCCTTGGTCCGCTCGCGGAGAAATCGCTCCGGCAATCACTGACCCTATCCCGGGGAGATTGGTCGATCTTCTTCACCCGCCCGATCGCGGGTGTTTTGATGGTTGTCGCCATCTCCGCCCTGCTATGGCCGATTGCAGCGCAAGCGATCTTGCACCTCCGGCAAGACAGCGTGGGCGCCGGCTACGTCCCGCCTAGCGAAGACTGACTCCGGCAATCCGACTCCGGCACGGCCGGACCCGCGCTCGCCTACCGCCCAGCCCAACTGTACGGGCGCTTTTCGAGAAACGCCTGCACCGCCCCCTGAAAATCCTCGCTCATGTAGCACGAGAGGATCAGGTCTTCCCCCTCGCGGTTGTCCAGGCCGCGTGCCGCTTGGATACGCCGGATACCTTCTTTGGTCGCCCGGAGCGTCAGCGGCGCCAGGTGAGCCAGCTCTTCAGCTACCTCGCGCACCCGAGCCTCCAGACCTTCGGCCGGGACAACTTCGGTGACGATGCTGAGGCTGAGACCTTCTTCGGCAGTGAGCAGGCGCGCCAGCATGATAAGCTCTTTGGCTTTGGCGGGTCCGACGTAATCTATGAGGCGGCTGTAGCCCTGCAGCGACAAGCAGTTCCCCAGCGTACGCGCGATGGGAATGCCGAACCGGAGGCTCGGATCGACGTAGCGGAAGTCGCAGGCGAGTGCAATTGATGCGCCTCCCCCGACGCAATAGCCGTGGATCATGGCGATAGTGGGTTTGCGCACGCGCTCCAGACGGCCAGTGACCTCGCCAGTCCGCTTTTCATAGGCGATTGCGTCTTTCGGGTCCTTGAACGCTTGGAACTGGCTGATATCGGTACCGGCAACAAAAGCGCGATCACCGGCACCTTGCAGTATGGCCACGCGTATCTCGTCGTTCGCATCGAGGTCATCACAGTACTGCACCAGCCGGTCGTACATGTTCCAGGTCATCGCGTTCCTCGCCTGGGGGCGGTTGAACGTGATGGTCGCGATCTGGCCCTGGACCTCAAAGAGAATTTCGTCGTTATGATCACCGGTCACTGTTGATCTCCCCTGTCTCTCGCCACCTGCACGAGGGTCGGCGGCAAAGCATGGAGGGGCCCAGTAGCTGAACGAGCCGCGCCGCTGAAGCCACGCCCGTGAGCCGGCCGTCTCCCCTTCCCGCATGCCCCGCCCGCCACCACCTCTATCGGTGCTTCTATGGGGAGCTGCGAACGCAATTAGGAAGAATCGCCCGACCGATTCGCAGATCCGTTCAGGCGCCGCGTCCCGGCTACTGATCCGAGTATCTCTGGCCCGCCAAATACGCACCGAGCACCACGGCCCATGGTAGCACTCACCCAACCGGGCCGCTAGCCCATGCTGAGTGAGGTCGTAGACATGCGTTAGATGACATTCCGCTCCCTCAGGTCGGCGATGGATTGTTCGTCGTAGCCGAGGCTCTCGAGAACCTCTTCGGTGTGCTGACCAAGGAGCGGTGGCGGCGATTCGGCGGCCCCCGGGGTCGCTGACAACTTGACCGGGACGCCGATCATAGAGACTGGTCCAGCCGTGGGATGCTCGAGCGTCACCACCATGTCCCGCGAGCGCACGTGCGGATCGTTGAGCGCTTCCTCGATCGTATTGATTGGGCCGCTGGGCACCCCCGCCTCCTCAAGGAGACGCATCCATTCGCCGGTTGTCCGTCCCTTCATGATCTCGGCAACGGTGGCGACAACCGTCGCCCGGTTGCGCACTCGCTCCGCGCTCGTCGCAAAGCCGGGTTGCTCGCTGAGTTCGGGCCGGTCCACGGCCTGACAAAACTGGTGCCACAGCCGGTCGTTCCCAACCGCGAGCATGATGTGACCGTCGGCCGTCTCGAAGGGCTGGTACGGGACAATGCTAGGGTGGGCCGAGCCGTAGCGCGGCCCGTTTTGCCCGGTAGCGAAAAAGTTTCCGGCGGCGTAGGTCAGCCAGGCAACTTGCGTATCGAGCAGCGGGACATCGATATACTGCCCCTCGCCGCTCCTCTCCCTGACCAACAGTGCGGTGACGATAGCAAACGCGGCCCACATCCCGGCGCCGATATCGGCGATGGACATGCCATGCTTCGTCGGCGGCCCGTCGGGCTCGCCCGTGATCGACATCATGCCGCTCATCGCCTGGGCTAGCGCGTCGTACCCAGGCCGATCGCGATATGGCCCAACCTGGCCGAAGCCGGATATGGAGCAGTAGATGATCCGCTCGTTCTCACGGCGCACCCGCTCGTAGCCGACACCGATCCTGTCCGCGGTGCCAGGCCGGAAGTTTTCGATGACGACGTCCGATTCGCGAGCGAGCGCGTAGATGATCTCACGCCCCTCTTCGGTTCCCAGGTCGACGGTGATGCTCTTCTTGTTTCGATTGATGCTCAGATAGTACGCGCTCTCGCCGTTGACAAACGGCGGTCCCCAGTGTCTCGTATCATCCCCGGTCCCCGGCCGCTCGACCTTTATGACCTCGGCCCCGAAATCAGACAGAACCATCGTGCAGTACGGACCACTGAGTATCCGCGACAGATCCAGAACCCGGATACCATCGAGCGCTACCGCCAAAGATGCACCTCCCGAAACGCGTTCCTGCCGCGGCCATCATGGCGTGCCTCGGCACGGGCGACTGTGCGCGTTCGCCCTTGTATCACAACGAGGGCCGGGTCGCCGCCCCTCTGGCGGGAGCTGAGCGTCGAGGTCGAGCCGGCCCTCAAGACCGATCCTCGGCGCTCTCAGCGCACCGACGGCCCTGGAAGATAAGACCAGGCGCAAAGTCTATAGCACGCTCCAGGGTCGGAGAGTCGGGGCACGGTAGAGACCATTGGCGGGATTGCCAAATGACCCGCCGGCTGTCATCATCTGGCCGCGAGACGCGGATGGCAACGCCCACGCCAAATCTGGCGCACGAGAGGAGTACCGGATCATGCCCATACGTTCCCTCTGCGGTCATCGTCCTCGGATCGACCCGACCGCGTATGTGGCCGACGGTGCCCAGCTAATCGGTGACGTCGTTCTCGATTCAGGGGCGAGTGTCTGGTTCAACGCCGTCATTCGCGGCGACAGCGACCGGATCACGGTTGGCTCTGAAACGAACGTTCAGGACGGAGCCGTCCTCCATGCCGACCCGGGATTCCCCTGCATGATCGGACACCGGGTGGTGATCGGCCACGGGGCCATTCTCCACGGCTGCCAAATCAGCGATGACTGTTTGATCGGGATGGGCGCCATTATCCTCAACGGAGCCAGGATCGGGCCCGGCTGCATCGTCGCCGCTGGGGCGCTGGTTCCCGAGGGGAAGGAGTTCCCAGCCCGCTCGCTCATCATCGGGGTGCCTGCCAAGGCCGCGCGTGAGGTGAGCGACGCCGAGATGGCGAGTATCCAGGACGGCGTTACGCACTATCGTGAGCGGGCCCATATGTATCGGACAGAGCTTACGGACGATTGACGCCGCGTTGGAGCATCGTCACCATCAAGACGAGCGAACCATGGCCGTGCGTACGTTCTCGGGAGGATGCGAACATTCGCAACACCGCGCGGCCCCCGTTGATCGCGGGCGCGTCCGCCGTGAGGTCGTCCGCGTCCCTTCTGGATGGGGACCCGGACGGCGCCACAGATCATCGCTCGCGCCGCCGTGGCATGACCCGTCCTGAGAACCGTGCCCACGGCGGGCCGGAAACTGAGCGGTACTGGTGACAGAACTTGGAGCTCCGGCAGGTGGCGCTAACCAACGAAGTCGGCCCGGCCAGGACTATGCGCTAATCACCTTCTGCTCTCGCAGGCGGTTCAATTCATCGTCACAGACGCCAATCTCCCGGAGCACCGCATCCGTATCCTCGCCGAGGGCGGGTGGGACTCGATACACGTCGCCCGGCGTCTCGCTCAGCTTGACTGGCAGGCCGAGTAGGCGGACCGTTCCCATGACGGGGTGCTCGCGCTCCACCACCATCTCCCGATGGCGGACTTGTGGATGCTCCAGGCTCTGGTCCATTCGATAGACGGGGCCAGCCGGGATGCCTTGCTGGTTCAGGATTGGTTCCCACTCCTCAACCGTGCGCGCCTGAAGTTTCTCGCTAATAAGGTCGGCTAAGAGAAGGCGGTGTTCATGCCGGGCGCCATTGGTGGCGAAGCGAGGGTCTTCGAGCCACTCCTGGGCGTCCAGAATCTCACAGAGTTTCGGCCACCGCTTCTCGCCGGTTGCACCGATCGTGATGTAGCCATCGCGCGCCCTGAACACGCCGTAAGGCGCGTTGATCGGGTGATGGTTGCCGGCGGGCGGCGGCGTGCCGGCTCCGTTGAGGTATCGCACCGCCTGGAATCCGAGCGTCCCGACCATGCTCTCGAGCAGCGACGTGTTCACGATCTGCCCGCAGCCGGTTCGCTCCCGAGCCTGGAGGGCGGCGAGGGTACCGTAGGCGCCGTAGAGACCGGTCAGTAAATCGGCAATTGGGATGCCAACCCGTACCGGCTCGCCGCCTTCGAAGCCGGTCAAGCTCATGAGTCCCGAGAAGCCCTGGATGATCTGGTCGAGACCAGGCCGGTCAGCGAAAGGGCCATCACACCCGAAGCCGGAGATCGAGCAGTAGATGATGCGCGGGTTGCGCTCCCGCATCGTCTCGTAGCCAATGCCAAGGGCCTCCATGACCCCCGGCCGAAAGTTCTCGATAATGATATCGGCAGTGTCGGCCAGGCGGCGGAAGAGGTCCTGTCCCTCAGCCTGCTTGATATCCAATGTGACGGAGCGCTTGTTGCGGTTCGCCGAGAGGAAGAAGGCGCTCACGCCATCGAAGAACGGCGGGCCGGATGAGCGGCCGTCCTCACCGGATCCCGGCTTCTCAACCTTGATGACATCGGCACCCAGGTCGCCGAGGAGCATGCCGCATGTCGGTCCGGCGAGATGGCGCCCCAAATCGAGAACACGTACCCCGGCAAGCGGCATTTGATCGAGGCGAAGCTCGTCAGCCATAGATCGTCTTCCTCTCATCTCGTGTCCTATGGTGTCTTCATTGGCTCTGTCATTATATCTAACAGACGAGGATCATCTGTGGCCAGGTTTGCAGGCCCACCCTAGTCCATACTTCCCGAGAGTGCTGGCACCGTGAACAGGTCGCAGAGGATGTCGCCTTCCGGTGCCAGCGCGACTTCGACGTCGTAGAGATTGGGCGGGGCGTATTCGGAGTGTTCAACTGATGACGGATACTCGACGCCTGGCTCCCCCTTCTTCGAGCAGAACGTGACGAGGCGAGCTGTTGATTCCGGTAGGCCCGGCTGCAGCGTGTAATCTCCTGGCGGGACGTCGT